>NZ_JALPSX010000010.1:0-185829 GCF_023217995.1 Agromyces sp. C10
CCGGGTCTCGGTACGCGCGCTTCGCGTCCTACTCGACCACCGGGCCGTCCGCGAGGCGCTCGAGCAGGGCGACGAGGGCGTCGAGCTCGGCGGCCGGCGGGGCGTCGACCCCGAGCTCGGGGTCCTGCCCGTGGAGCGCCGAGTCGTAGTACAGCCCGTCGCCGATGAGCGTGATCGCGAGCGCCACGGTCGGGTCCGCGACGTGCCGCCGCACCGCCTCGAGCCAGCGTTCGCGCACCGCGCGGATGGTGCGGGCGGCCGACTCGTGCCCGGCCTGGGCGAGCCGCGTCGCCGCGACGGCCGCGCGGTCGAGCGGGGATCCGACCGCCACCGACGACCGCACGTAGTAGGCGATCGCGCCTTCGGGGGCTCGCTCGAGCACGGCGATGTCGTCGTCGACGAGCCGGGCGAACCGCTCGAGGACCCCGTCGACGAGCGCCTCCCGGTTGGCGAAGTGGTAGAGCAGGCCGCCCTTGGAGACCCCGGCGGCCTTCGCGGTCGCGTCGAGCGTCGCCGCGCGCTCGCCCGCGTCGATGAGGATGCGCTCGAAGGCATCGATGACGGCGTCGCGGGCGGCGGGTGGGCGGCTCATGGCTCCGATGGTATCGAGCGACCCGTGTCGGCGGGATCTGATACTCTACCGTCCAGACGGTACAGTAATAGGAACCCTGAAATGACACACGAGACCAACGGCACGAGCACCATTCCCGCGCGAGCGGATGCCGCGGCATCCGTCGTCACCCGCGTCGACCCCGGCCGGCCGCGCGCGTCGCGCCGGCAGTGGCTCGCGCTCGCGGTGCTCATGCTGCCCGTCCTGCTCGTCTCGGTCGACAACACCGTCCTGAGCTTCGCGCTCCCGGCGATCGCGCGCGACCTCGGCCCCACGGGCGCCCAGCAGCTGTGGATCATCGACGCCTACCCGCTCGTGCTCGCCGCACTCCTCGTGGCCATGGGCAGTGCCGGTGACCGCTTCGGTCGCCGACGGATGCTGCTCATCGGCTCCGTCGGCTTCGCGCTGGTGTCGATCGCCGCCGCGTTCGCACCGACGGCCGAGGCGCTCATCGCCGCCCGCGCGGCGCTCGGGTTCTTCGGTGCGATGCTCATGCCCTCCACGCTCTCGCTGCTGCGCACCGTCTTCGCCGACCGCGAGCAGCGACGCCTCGCGATCGCGATCTGGGCCTCCGGCTTCGCCGCCGGCAGCGCGCTCGGACCCATCGTCGGCGGGGTGCTCCTCGAGCACTTCCACTGGGGGTCCGTGTTCCTCCTCGCCGTTCCGGTGCTCGTGCCGCTCGTCGTGCTCGTGCCGCTCCTGATCCCCGAGAGCCGCGACCCCGCGCCGGGCCCGATCGGCGTGCCGAGCATCCTGCTCTCGTTCGCCGCCATGGGCGCCGTCGTCTACGGCATCAAGCACGTCGCCACCGAGGGCATCGACGTCGTCGGCGTCGCCGCCGTGCTCGCGGGCGCCGCCCTGGCGATCTGGTTCGTGCGCCGGCAGCTGCGGGCGGCGACCCCGATGCTCGACATGCGGCTGTTCCGGCAGGGCTCGTTCGGCGGGGGCGTGCTCGTCAACCTGCTGAGCGTCATCGCGCTCGTCGGCTTCCTCTTCTTCGTGTCGCAGCACCTGCAGCTCATCGCGGGCCTGTCACCCGTGCAGGCGGGCCTCGCCCTCACCCCGGGCCTTGTCGCGATGATCGCCGCCGGGCTCTCGGTCGTGCCGATCGCCCGACGCGTGCACCCGCGCGTGCTGGTCCCGTCGGCCGTCGCGCTCTCCGCGGCGGGGTACCTCGTGATCGCCCTCACCGCCGGCGACGGCGTCGCGGGCGTCGCCATCGCGTTCGTCCTCCTCGGCATCGGCATCGGCGTGGCCGAGACGGTCTCGAACGAGCTGATCCTCTCGAGCGCGCCGCCGGCGAAGGCGGGCGCGGCATCGGCCGTGTCCGAGACCGCCTACGAGCTCGGCGCGGTGCTCGGGACCGCGGTCCTCGGCAGCATCCTCGCCGCCTGGTACCGCACCGCCATCGAGCTCCCGGCCGAACTGACGGCGGGGCAGGCGGATGCCGCGCGGGAGACGCTCGCTGGCGCGATGGCGCTCGCCGAGACGCTGCCCGCCTCCGTGGGCGCCGAGCTCGCGGCATCCGCTGCCACCGCGTTCGGCGGCGGCGTGACGGTCACCGCGTTCATCGGCATGCTGCTCATGGTCGGCGCGGGCGTCGTCGCCGCGACCACCCTGAACGAGCCGCGGGGCGCCGCCTCGGAGTGAGGTGGCGCCCCGCGGGGGTCGAGTTCGATGACCGTCAGAGCGTGGTGCCGTCGTCGGGCCGCGACGACTCGGCGCGCGTGACGCGCTCGCCGGTGGCAGGGTCGACCATCGTGCGCGACGTCGAGACGGAGCTCCGGCGCCGGGCGAGGAGGACGATGCCGAGGATGATGACCACCGCGCCGGCGATCATCAGGATGTAGCCGACCATCTGCAGGTTGATCCACTCCACGGAGACGTTGAGCGCGAACGCGAACACCGCGCCGATGGCGAAGAGGACGATTCCGAGACCGAGACTCATCTGGTAGTGCCTTTCACTCGGGCGGCGGCGAGCGCCGCACATGCGGGGGTGGGGTATACCGCTCCCTGAGGCCGAGTGTAGTGAGCGGCCACGTCGGCGGACAGTACTCTTGGAGGGCTGGCGGACGAAGGAGGCTTCATGGTAACGACGGTCAGGCTCGCGGTGATCCCGGGCGACGGCATCGGCCCCGAGGTGGTCGGTGAGGCGCTCAAGGTCCTCGACGCGGTCGCCGCCGACGCCGGCCTGGCCTTCGAGCGCACCGAGTTCTCGCTCGGTGCGGGTCGGTACCTCGAGACGGGCGACGTGCTGACCGTCGACGACCTCGAGGCGATCAAGGCGCACGACGCGATCCTGCTCGGCGCGGTCGGCGGCGTGCCCGGCGACCCGCGCCTCGCCGGCGCGAACATCGAGCGCGGCCTGCTGCTGAAGCTGCGGTTCGAGCTCGACCACTACGTCAACCTCCGTCCCTCCGTCCTGCACCCCGGCGTCGCGAGCCCGCTCGCGAACCCCGGCGACGTCGACTTCGTCGTGGTCCGCGAGGGCACCGAGGGCCCCTACGTCGGCAACGGCGGCGCCATCCGCGTGGGCACGCCGGCGGAGGTCGCGAACGAGGTGTCGGTGAACACCGCGTACGGGGTCGAGCGCGTCGTGCGGTACGCCTTCGCCGCGGCATCCGCTCGCGCCCGGAAGCGGCTCACGCTCGTGCACAAGACGAACGTGCTGGTCTTCGCGGGCTCGCTGTGGAAGCGGACCGTCGACGCCGTCTCGGCCGAGTACCCGGACGTCGCGGTGGACTACCTGCACGTCGACGCCGCGACGATCTTCCTGGTCACCGACCCTGCGAGATTCGACGTCATCGTCACGGACAACCTCTTCGGCGACATCCTCACCGATCTGGCCGGCGCGATCAGCGGCGGCATCGGACTCGCGGCCTCGGGCAACATCAACCCCGACGGCCGGTTCCCCAGCATGTTCGAGCCCGTGCACGGTTCGGCTCCGGACATCGCCGGGAAGGGCATCGCCGATCCCACCGCCGCGATCCTCTCGGTCGCGCTGCTCCTCGACCACCTCGGCCACGGGGCGGCAGCCGAGCGGGTGCGCGACGCGGTGGCCGCCGACGTCGCCGAGCGCGGCGACGCGAACCGGTCGACCACCGAGATCGGCGACGCCATCGCCGCCCGCCTCGGCGCCACCGTCGGCGCCCACTGACCCGCTTCGAAGGAGACCACCGTGACCACGACGAACCTCACCCTCCAGACGCCGTCCCCGGCCGGCCTGACCTGGCAGGTCACGCGCAACGAGGACGCGAAGTCCGACGCCGAGCGCGAGGCGATCCTCGCCGACCCCGGCTTCGGCAACCACTTCACCGACCACATGGTCGACCTGTGCTGGTCCGAGAAGGGCGGATGGCACCGGCCCCGCGTCTCGCCGTACGGTCCGATCCAGCTCGACCCCTCCGCCGCCGTGCTGCACTACGCGCAGGAGATCTTCGAGGGCCTCAAGGCGTACCGCCACGGCGACGGCTCGGTGTGGTCGTTCCGTCCCTACGAGAACGCCGCCCGCATGCAGCGCTCGGCGCGCCGGCTCGCCCTGCCCGAGCTGCCCACCGAGTACTTCATCGACTCGCTCAAGCAGCTCATCGCGCTGGATGCCGCGTGGGTGCCGTCCGCCCCCGAGACGAGCCTCTACCTGCGGCCCTTCATGTTCGCGAAGGAGGCGTTCCTCGGCGTGCGCCCCGCGAAGAAGGTCGCGTACTACCTCATCGCGAGCCCCGCGGGCGCGTACTTCCACGGTGGCGTGAAGCCCGTGTCGATCTGGCTGTCGACCAAGTACGCGCGGGCCGGCAAAGGCGGCACCGGCGCGGCGAAGACCGGCGGCAACTACGCCTCGAGCCTCCTGCCCCAGGCCGAGGCGGCCGAGCACGGCTGCCAGCAGGTGCTGTTCCTCGACGAGGGCACGTACCTCGAGGAGCTCGGCGGCATGAACGTCATCCTCGTGTACCGCGACGGCCGGCTCGTCACCCCCGAATCGGACTCGATCCTCGAGGGCATCACGCGCGACTCGGTGCTGCAGCTCGCGCGCGACCGCGGCCACGCGGTCGAGAGCCGGCGCGTGACCATCGACGAGTGGCGCGAGGGTGCGGCATCCGGCGAGATCGTCGGCGCCTTCGCGTGCGGCACCGCCGCGGTCATCACGCCCATCGGGCGCCTGCTCGCCGAGGACTTCGAGATCGTCCACAACGGACCCGAGGCGTCCGAGCTCGCCATGTCGCTGCGCGACGAGCTGACCGGCATCCAGTACGGACGCGTCGAGGACCGCCACGGCTGGATGCTCCGGCTCGACGCGTGACGGGCGCGGGCCCGCTCGGGTCCCCGCCCCGTCGGCGCCGTCCGCGCGGCGGCGCCGAATAGGCTGGGCGCATGAAGGTCGCGCGCTTCTCCCACGGTGAGTCCATCTCGTTCGGCATCGTCGACGAGGAGGAGCACGAACTCGTCGTGCTGAAGGCCGACCCGATGTTCGCCGGGTACGACCCGACGGGGGAGCGCGTGCCGCTCGCCGAGGCGAAGCTGCTCGCGCCGGTCATCCCGCGGTCGAAGGTCGTCGCGGTGGGCAAGAACTACCACGACCACGCTGCCGAGATGGGTGGCGAGGCGCCGACCGAACCGCTCCTCTTCTTGAAGCCGAACACCGCGGTGATCGGCCCGGGCGACTCGATCGTGCTGCCGCCGGAGAGCTCGCAGGTCGAGTTCGAGGGCGAGCTGGCGGTCGTGATCGGACGGATCGCGCGTCGCGTGAGCGAGGCCGACGCGGCATCCGTCGTGTTCGGCTACACGATCGCGAACGACGTCACGGCCCGCGACCTGCAGCGCAGCGACGGCCAGTGGACGCGAGCCAAGGGCTTCGACACCTTCTGCCCGCTCGGGCCGGTGATCGACACCGACCTCGACCTCGAGCGCGGCACCATCGAGACCAGCGTCAACGGCGAACGCCGACAGGAGGCGCGCCTCGCCGACATGGTGCACTCGATCCCGGCGATCATCGCCTACGCCTCGAACGTGTTCACGCTGCTGCCGGGCGACGTGATCCTCACCGGCACCCCGGCGGGCGTCGGGCCGATCACGACGGGCGACACCGTCGAGGTGAGTATCTCCGGGCTCGGCTCGCTCGCGAACCCCGTGCGCTCGGCCTGATCGTTCAGCGGCCGAGGGCGCGTGCGGCCAGGTCGACGTCCTCCGCGTCGTTCCAGAGGTGGAACGCGACGCGCGCCCGGCCGGCACGCCCGGACGCGGTGAGCCCGGCGGCGGTCAGCGCGGCGAGGTCACGGCCCTCCGCGTCCGGCCAGCTCACGATCGCGCTCGCCGACGGCGGCAGGCCGAGGCGCTCGCGGAACGCGTCGGCGAGGGACACGTCGTACCGGCGGACGGCCTCGAGGTCGAGCCCGGCGGCGAGCTCCAGCGCGGCTTCGGCCCCCGCCCACGCGTGCCATGCCGGCGAGACGTCGAACCGGCGAGCGCCCGCGGCGAGGTGCAGGTCCGGGCCGTAGCACGACGACCACGGATCCTCGCCGGAGTACCAGCCGGCGGTGATCGGCACGAGCTCGTCGAGCGCGCGATCGCTCACGGCCATGAACGCGGCCCCGCGCGGCGCCGAGAGCCACTTGTACGCGTGGCAGACGACCAGGTCGGCGTCGAGGTCGGCGGTCGGCATCCACCCCGTGGCCTGCGTGGTGTCGACGAGCACGAGCGCGCCGGCGGCGCGTGCGGCGGCGATGACGGATGCCGCGTCGGCGATCTCCCCGGTCGCGGACTGCACGAGCGAGAATGCGACGAGCCACGTCGACGGCGTGATCGCGTCGGCGAGGCGAGCGAGCGGCACCGGACGCACGTCGAGGTCGCCGCGGGCGAGGAACGGCGCGACGACCGAGCTGAAGTCGCCGTCGACGCAGGCGATGCGAGCGCCGGCCGGGGCGGACGCCGCGGCGAGGGCGACGAACGCGGACACCTGCGATCCGACCGCCACGCGGTCGGCGGCGGTGCCGAGCAGCGTTGCGGCGTGCCCGCGGGCGCGTTCGACGATCGCGCTGTACTCCGCGGCCGAGGCCTCGCCGGCGCGCCAGCGTTCGAGGTCCCGCGAGATCGCCTCCGCCGTCGCCGTCGCCGGGATGCCGAGCGTGCAGGCGGCCAGGTAGCCGCGTCCGGCGGTGAATCGCGGGTCGGGGAGGCCGAGGGTGCTCGCGGTCGATGCGAGGTCGATGGAGAGGGCCATGGCCTCAGCCTCGTCCGGTGCGAGCGATACGTCGAGAGCCGGTGTTGCATCCGATGCATAAGACGTGCTTATGCTCAGTCATGGACGCGATGCCCGAGCCCGATGCCGAGCCCGGGTCGCGCACCGCACCCGGCGACGACGCCGGCCCTGCCGGCCTGCCGAGCACGGTGGATGCCACGAGCCTGCTCGTCCTCCGGGCCATCGCCGACCACGGCTCCATCACGGCCGCGGCCTCCGCACTCGGGTTCAGCCAGCCCGCGCTCAGCCAGCAGGTGCGTCGCGCGGAGGCACGCGCGGGCACCCCGCTCGTCGAGCGGACGGGACGCGGCATCCGCCTCACCCCGGCCGGGCGCGTGCTCGCCCGGCACGGCGCGGCGGTCGCCACCGCGCTCGAGGCCGCGCGGGGTGAACTCGCCGACCTGCGCGGCCTGCGCTCCGGTCGCGTCCGGCTGACCGCGTTCCCCTCGGCCTCGCCGACGCTCGTGCCCGCGTTCATGGCCGGGATGGCGGAGCGCCATCCCGGCGTGCGCGTGAGCTTCGTCGAGGCGGAGCCGCCCGAGGCGGTCGCCGCCGTGCGCGAGGACCGCGCCGACCTCGCGCTCACCTTCAGCTACCCCGGCGACCGCAGCGACCCGCACCGGGCGAGCGCGCGCGGGCTCGAGGTGGCGACGATCGGCGGCGATGCCATGCACGTGGTGCTCCCGGCGCGGCATCCGCTCGCCGAGCACGAGGTCGTCGACCTCGCCGGCCTCTCGAGCGAGCCCTGGATCGCCGGCTGCCCGCGCTGCCGCGGGCACCTGCTGGAGCTCTGCGACGCCGCCGGGTTCGCGCCGCGCATCGCCGTCGAGACCGACAACTTCGTCGCCGTCGAGGAGATGGTGGCCTCCGGGCTCGGGGTCGCCGTGCTGCCGGGACTCGCCATCCAGTCGGCGGGGACCCGGGCCGGCGTCGCCGTGCGTCGCACCGCCAACGCCGACCGGCGGACCCTGCACCTCGTGACCGCGCGAGGCGGGCTCGGCGTGCCGGCCGTGGCCGTCGCGGCGGAGCTCCTGGCGGGCCTCGTCGCGCGACCGGACGAGGGATCCCGGGCCCGTAACATTGAGGGCGATGCCTGACACGACCCACCCCACCACGACCGCGACCGGCACCGACATCCGCGTGCGGTTCTGCCCGTCGCCCACCGGAACCCCGCACGTCGGCCTCGTGCGCACGGCCCTGTTCAACTGGGCGTACGCGCGCCACACCGGGGGCACCTTCGTCTTCCGCATCGAGGACACCGACGCGGCCCGCGACAGCGAGGAGAGCTACGCGCAGATCATCGACGCGCTCACCTGGCTCGGCCTCGGGTGGGACGAGGGCATCGACGTCGGCGGCCCCCACGGGCCGTATCGGCAGTCGCAGCGCGGCGGCATCTACGCCGACGTCATCGAGCGTCTGAAGGCCGCGGGCCACGTCTACGAGAGCTACTCGACCGCCGACGAGATCGACGCGCGCAACGAGGCCGCCGGGCGACCCAAGCAGCTCGGGTACGACAACTTCGACCGCGACCTCACCGACGAGCAGCGCGCCGCCTTCCGCGCCGAGGGCCGCGAGCCAGCCCTGCGCCTGCGCGTGCCCGACGTCGACCTCGGCTTCGACGACCTCGTGCGCGGCCGCATCGACTTCGCGGCCGGGTCCACCACCGACTTCGTCGTGGTGCGCCCGAACGGCGCCCCGCTGTACACGCTCGTGAACCCGGTCGACGACGCGCTCATGGGCATCACGCACGTGCTGCGCGGCGAGGACCTGCTGAGCTCGACGCCGCGCCAGATCGCGCTCTACCACGCCCTCATCGACATCGGCGTGACGACTTTCGTGCCGCGCTTCGGCCACCTGCCCTACGTCATGGGCGAGGGCAACAAGAAGCTCTCCAAGCGCGACCCCGAGTCGAACCTCTTCCACCACCGCGACCGGGGCTTCATCCCCGAGGGCCTCGTGAACTACCTGGCGCTGCTCGGCTGGGGGTTCTCGGCCGACCGCGACGTGTTCAGCCGCGACGAGCTGGTCGAGCGGTTCGACGTGGCCGACGTGAACCCCAACCCCGCGCGCTTCGACCTCAAGAAGGCCGAGGCGATCAACGGCGACCACCTGCGGCAGCTCGAGGTCGCCGACTTCGCCGCGCGCACGGTGCCGTACCTGCAGGCGGCGGGCGTCGTCGAGACGCCCATCGGTCCGGCGCACGAGGCGATCCTCGCCGAGGCTGCGCCGCTCGTGCAGGAGCGCATCGGCCTGCTGGGCGAGGCGCCCGCGATGCTCGGGTTCCTCTTCACGGATGCCGCGGAGCTCGAGTACGACGAGTCGGCGGTCGGGTCGCTGCCGGCCGACGCCCCGGCCGTGCTCGCCGCCGCGCGCGAGGCGCTCGAGCGCATCCCGGGGGAGTCGTGGACCCACGCCGAGATCGAGGAGGCGCTGCGCGACGCGCTCGTCGACGGGCTCGGCCTGAAGCCGCGCGTCGCGTTCGGACCGGTCCGCGTCGCGGTCTCCGGCCGGCGCGTCTCGCCGCCGCTGTTCGAGTCGATGCAGATCCTCGGCCGCGTCGAGTCGATCGAACGCATCGACCGCCTCGCGGCGCTCATCGGCTGACGCGCCCGGGCGGTCCCGCCGTTTTGGCGAGGATCGCCCCCCTAGGCTAGAGTTACATGTCGGCCCGGGAACCTCGGTTCACCGGCCTTGGGGTATGGTGTAATTGGCAACACGGCTGATTCTGGTTCAGTTGTTCTTGGTTCGAGTCCAGGTACCCCAGCAGTGAGACCCGCGAGAGATCGCGGGTCTTTTCGCATCTGCGGGCGCCGCCGCCCGCTCCGCAGGTCACGGGATGCCAACGCCGTGACGACAGCCCTTTACATCGCGAACCCGCTGAGGTTGCATTGACCCAGGCCGCTCGGCCCGGGACCGAACACCGGAGCATCCGAGGCGGTCCACCGGGAGATCGGGGGGTTCGTCGGTGGTGCATCGCAACCTGCGGAATCGCGACTTCGCCGAGACGCGCACGCCTCTCGGGGTCGTGGGGGGCCTGGCCGGCCTCGTCGCCGGCAGCGCCGCCGCCGCGATGCTCGTGACGGTCGCGGTGACGCCGGGGCTCGCCGCCGCCGGCGTGGCCGCGTCGAGCACGATCTCGATGTTCGAGAACCTGCCGAGCTACCTCGAGATCGGCGAGCTCAGCGAGAAGAGCAACATCTACGCCAAGCGCGCCAACGGCGACCGCGTCCTCCTCGCCTCCTTCTACGACCAGAACCGCGTGGAGGTGGGATGGGACCAGGTCAGCCAGTACGTGAAGGACGCCGCGATCGCCGGTGAGGACCCGCGGTTCTACGACCACAACGGCGTCGACCTCCAGGGCACCATCCGCGCCGCCGCGACGACCGCGACCGGGCGCGACACGCAGGGCGGCTCCTCGATCGCGCAGCAGTACGTCAAGAACGTCCGCGTCCAGGAGTGCGAGCGGCTCGCGGCCGACCAGGAGGAGCGGGACGGCTGCTACGACGCCGTCACCGAGACGACCATCGATCGGAAGCTCAAGGAGATGCGCCTCGCGATCGGCGTCGAGAAGCGCTACACCAAGAGCGAGATCCTGCTCGGCTACCTGAACATCGCCGGCTTCGGCGGAACCGTGTACGGCATCGAGGCCGCGTCGAGCTACTACTACAACACCACCGCGGCGAACGTGACCCTCGCGCAGGCCGCGTCGCTCATCGCGATCGTCAACAACCCCGGCAAGTTCCGGCTCGACCGACCCGACGATCCGGCCAACGGCGCCGAGAACGGGTACGCCGCCAACACCGCGCGGCGCGACTACATCCTTCGCGCGATGCTGACGGAGGAGAAGATCACGCAGGCCCAGTACGACGAGGCGGTCGCCACGCCCGTCGAGCCGGTCATCACCGAGCCCAGCACCGGATGCCAGACCGCGGGCGCGAGCGCCTACTTCTGCGACTACGTCAAGAACATCCTCCAGAACGATCCCATCTTCGGCGAGGACGAGGCCGAGCGGATGCTCAACTTCCGCCGGGGCGGGTACGAGGTCCACACGACGCTCGACCTCGACCTGCAGCTCGCGGCGTCCCAGGCGGTCACGACCCACGTGCCGGCCACGTTCCCGGGCTGGGACGTGGGCGGCGTCATCTCGTCGGTCGAGGTGGGCACCGGGCGGGTGCTCGCGATGGTGCAGAACCGCACGTACAGCCAGGACCCGGCGGTGCTCGCGAAGGGACCGCAGTACACGAGCATCAACTACAACACCGACTTCGCCTACGGCGGATCGCGTGGATTCCAGCCGGGATCGTCGTACAAGGTGTTCACGCTCGCCGAGTGGCTGAGCTCGGGTCGCGGACTGGGCGAGCGCGTCGACTCGCGACCGAAGAGCAACTGGGGCACGTTCCAGGACTCGTGCCTCGGCCCGCACTTCGCCGGCGACTGGAACCCCCGGAACGACGCCAACGAGTCCGGCTCCGCGTACAGCGCCATGGAGTCGACGATCGCGTCGATCAACACGGGCTTCATCGGCATGGCCAAGCAGCTCGACCTCTGCGGCATCCGCAAGCGTGCCGAGGCCTTCGGCGTGCACCGGGCCGACGGCAACGTGCTCGACCAGGGACCCGCGTCGGTCATCGGCACCAACGAGGTCGCGCCGCTCAGCATGGCCGTGGCCTTCGCCGGCATCGCGAACAACGGCGTGACCTGCTCGCCCATCGCGATCGACCGCATCATCGGCCGAGACGGCCAGGATGTCACGCCCCCGAAGTCGGAGTGCACGCAGTCGGTGGTCCCGGAGGTCGCGGCGGCGATGCACACCGCGATGGGCGCCGTGATGACGAGCGGTACGGCCCAGGCGTCGAACAACGCCACGCAGCCGTCCGTGCCCCTCATCGGCAAGACCGGCACGACCGATGGCGCGAAGGACACCTGGATGGTCGGGGCGAGCTCCAAGGTGGCCACCGCCGCGGCCGTGGTCAGCGTCAACGGCGACGCGAACCAGCGGGGGATCTCCTTCGCGACCGGGCAGGCGGCGACGGCGCGTCACCGGATGTGGCCCGCGGTGATGTCGGTGGCCGCGGCCAAGTACGGCGGCGACCCGTTCACGCAGGCGGGCATGGGTCCGGTCGTGCCGCGCGTGGACATCCCGGGCGTCGAACCGCCGCCGACACCCCGAGACGACTCTGGGCAGGATGCGAATGCCAATGCCTCGCCGCGACCGGCTCCGCAGCCGGAACCGGCCCAGGCGCCGCCCGCACCGGCCCCGCCGCCTCCACCGCCGGTACCCGAGCCGCAGCCGGTACCCGAGCCGCAACCGCAGCCGCCGCCGGGGTGGCCCTTCGATCCCGGGTCGGGGTGGCCGTTCGACACCGGTCCCGGCGGCTGACCTTCGCCGACCGCCGCGAACCGTCCCGCGACCCCGTCCTCAGACCGCGGCTCCGGGGAGGCGGCTGTGGCGGACGCGGTGAACCGCCCAGGCGGCCACCGCGGCGAGCGCGAGCGCCCCGAAGACCACCAGCCAGGGAAGCAGTGCGCCGGGCGCGACTCCTGCGGTCCCGGCCGCGAGCTGGGCTGACCCGGTCGCGAGGCGGGTGTTGCCGTCGCTGAGTTCGGCGGCCCCGCCGGCGAGGTCCCCGGCGCCCGAGGCGAGCACGATGCTGCCGTCGGCGAGGGTCTGCGTCCCGACCGAGAGGTCGCCCGCTCCGGTGGCGAGTTCGTCCAGCCCGGCGGCGAGGTCCATGGCGCCCTGCGAGAGGGTGCCGGTCCCGGCGGCGAGGTCGCCCGCTCCGGTCGAGACGCGCTGGGCGCCCGCTGCGAGCTCGTCCGACTTCGCGGCCAGCTCCTGCGTGCCCGACACGAGGGCGGCGACGCCGGCGTCGAGGGAGGTCGTCCCGTTGCTGACGGCGACCGCACCCGCGCTGACCTTCGCGGCGCCGCCGGAGACCTGCGCCGCGCCCTGTGCGACCCGGTCCGTGCCCTCGGCGAGGCGGGCGTTGGCGGTGGCGACCTGTCCGGCGCCGCCGGCGAGCTGCGTCGTGCCGTCGGCGAGGCGTGCCGACCCGGCGGACACGGCGGCGGCCCCCTGGGCGAGTGCCGCTGCGCCGTCGGCGAGGGAGCGGGATCCGATCGCGGCCGAGCTGATGCCGCCCGCGAGGTTCGCCATGCCCGCGCGGGTCGCCTCGGCACCGTCGGACACTCCGGCCGCGCCGACCGCCGTGCGGGCCGCGCCATCGGCGAGGGCGGCCGCCGCATCGCGCAGGGCCGTGGCCTGCGCGGCGAGTTCCGGGCTCGCGCCGCCGGCGACGAGCGCCGCCCGGAACTCCTCGAGCTTCGCCGCGAGGTGGGCGCTCCCGCCCGAGACGTTCGCGGCGCCCGCGCTGACGTCGGCGGCACCGGCGGCCAGCCCGGTCGCGCCCGTCACGAGGGCGCCCGCTCCGCGATCGGCGGCCGCGAGACCGGCCGCCAGGTCCTCGACCCCCTGTCCGACCCCGGATGCCCCGGCCGCGACTCCCGCGGTGCCCGCGGCCAGCTCGGCGGCGCCGGTGGCCGCGATCGACGCAGCCTGGCTGAGCCTGGCGGCCCCGTCCGCCGTGGCGGCGGCGCCGCCGGCCAGCGTCGCCGCGCCGCCCGCGACGTCCGTCGCCCCCGCCGCGGTCCGGCCGGCGCCGTCGGCGACGGCGGCCGCTCCGGCGTTCGCCCGTCCGATGCCGTCCGCGAGCGCGCCGGTGCCCCCGGCGATCCGCTCGGCGCCGTCCGACAGCCGGTTCGATCCGTCCGCGGCCCGGGCGGCGCCGGAGGAGAGCTCGGCGGCACCGGCGGCGGCCTTCGCCGCGCCCGTCTCGAGGCGCTCGGCACCGGCCGCGGCCGAGGTCGCGCCCGCGGAGACCCGGTCGGCGCCGTCGGCGGCGGCGGCCGCTCCGTCACGGAGTTCGCCGGATCCGTCGGCGATCCGCTCGGCGCCGGCGGCGAGTTCCGCCGAGCCCTCCCCGGCGAGTCCCGCGCCGTCGGACAGGCGTGCCGCGCCCGCGGAGATGGTGTTCGTCGTGAGCAGGAAGAACGCCGCGAGCGCGATGAGCGCCACGGTCACGGCGACGGCGGCGATGCGCACGCCGATCCCATGGCGGTGCACGGCAGGGTCGGTTCTCGTCATTGAGGCTCCTGTGTTCCGGGCGCGACGACGCGCCGAGGTTCGGGTGCGGTGCAGGACACCCGGCGCGCGGGAGGTGCGGGGGCGCCGGTGGTTCCGAGCGAGCACCGGCCGAGGGGTCGCATCGTCGCGACTCCGGCGCGACGTCGCGTCGAAAGTGGCCCGAATCTGTCAGGCGGACTGCGGTTCCGTCAACGGACAGCGCCGAAGTCGGGAGCTTCCCTCCAACGCGAGGTGGCGGCGCGAGGCCTCCCGTTGTCGCTCCGCCACAGCCGGGGGCCGACGCCGGGCCGCGGCATCCGCCGGGCGTTCAGAGATCGAACGAGTCGCCCGGTTCGAGCGCGAGGTACTCGCCGCCGCCCTGTTCGGTCGCCCACTGGAGGCGCGCATTGGACAGCGACTTGCCCGCTCGCGAGAGCACCATCTCGTGCGTGGGGAACGCACGACGCGGCTTCACGGCCATCACGTAGTCCATGGACTCGGCGATCTTCATCCACGGCGCCCCGGCGGGGGCGGCGAGCACGTCGACGTCGACGCCCTCGGGAATCGCGAACGAGTCGCCCGCGTAGTAGAGGGCGTCGTTCACGAGCACCCCGACGTTGTCGATCACCGGGATCGAGTCGTGGATCACGGCGTGGCGCCCGCCGAAGAACCGCAGCCGGAACGGCCCCACCTCGACCTCGTCGCCGGGCTCGACGCGCTCGACCTCGATGCCCGCCTCGCCGGCGGCCCGGACCACGCCCTCCGGGCCGAGCAGGCGCACGTCGGGGCTGCGGTCGCGGATGCGGCCGAGCTGCTCCGGCGTCCAGTGGTCGTCGTGCAGGTGGGTGATCACCACGGCTCGCGCGCCGGACGCCTCGGTGATCGGCGTCGTGAACTTGCCCGGGTCGACGAACAGGCGGTCGCCGGAGTGCTCGACGACGAGGGCGGCGTGTTCCAGCTTCGTGACGCGCATAGTTCGAGCCAACACCGTGTGCGCACGTCGTGCAACCGGTCGGGCTGCCACAATCGCACCATGAGTCACCGTTCCCCCCGGCGACTGCTGCTCGCAGTGAATCCGTCCGCGTCGTTCGGACGCAACCGCGCGGTCGGTCCGGCCGCCGCGCGACGCCTCGCCGATGCCGGGTACGAGGTGACGCTGCTGCGGGAGGCGAACTTCGAGCTGCTGCGACGTGAGACCCAGTCGGCGTTCGAGCAGGGAACCGACGGCCTCGTCGTCGTGGGCGGCGACGGCATGGTGTCGCTCGGCGTCAACATCGTCGCGCGGACCGGCGTCCCGCTCGGCGTCATCGCGGCCGGCACGGGGAACGACCTGGCCCGGGCCCTCGGGCTGCCGCACGACGACCCCGAGGCGGCCGTCGAGGCCCTGGTCGACGCGCTCGCCCGCCCGCCCCAGGTGGTCGACCTGGGCCTCGCCCGCCACGGCGAGCTCAGCACCTGGTTCGCGTGCGTGCTGTCGGCGGGATTCGACGCGGTCGTCAACGAGCGAGCCAACCGGATGACGCGGCCGCGAGGTCCGAGCCGCTACACGCTCGCGCTCCTGCGCGAGCTCGCCACGTTCCGCCCGCTGCGGTACCGGCTGACGCTGGACGGCTCCCCGCGCGAGCAGTCGGCCATGCTGGTGTCGGTGGCGAACACCCCGTCGCTGGGCGGCGGCATGCGCATCGTCCCGCACGCGGATCTCTCGGACGGCCTGCTCGACGTGTTCGTCGTGCATCCGCTGTCGCGGGTCGGGCTGCTCAGCGTGTTCCCGCGCGTGTTCGCGGGGGAACACGTCAACCACCCCGCCGTCGAGTTCGCGCCCGCGCGCCGTGTGCGCATCGAGGGCGAGGGCATCGTCGCCTACGCCGACGGCGAGCGGTTGGGGTCGCTTCCGGTGGAGGTGGAGGCCGTTCCCGGGGCGCTCGCCGTGTTCGTCTGAGGGCGCCGGCCGGTGCCATCCGCTCGATTTGGAATGCGCCGGAGACGTGTGCCATACTCTTCAAGTCGTCAACGAGGCCCCATCGTTTAGCGGCCTAGGACGCCGCCCTCTCACGGCGGTAGCGCGGGTTCAAATCCCGCTGGGGTCACCACGACCGTCGAACGCCCTCGCAGCATGCGGGGGCGTTCGTCGTTTCCCGGCACGGTGGCATTCGTCGGCACCGGTGCACCGGGTTCGGACGGTCCCGGCGCGGGCTCGCCCGACGCCCGCTAGACTCGTCCGAGCGAAGGGGAGTATCCCGCCGGGGCTTCGCGCCTCGGGCCACGATCGTCAATACGAGCGCCGTCGACGCCGCTCCGGGCGTGGCGGCGCACGCACGTGCTGCCGGGAGAGACTTTCGGATCTCCGTCGCACCCGATCGCACACCTCCCGAAAGGCGTCACGTGACCGCATTGCCCGTCTGGTTCGAAGTCGGCTCGCTCGTCGTGCTGACGCTGATCCTGGTCGCCGACCTGCTGCTCGTGATCAAGCGGCCGCACGTGCCCTCGTTCCGGGAGTCGACCCTCTGGGTCGTGTTCTACATCGTGCTCGCCCTGATCTTCGCCGGCCTCATGTTCGTCATCGGCGACGCCGAGCACGGTGCGCAGTTCCTCGCTGGCTGGCTCACCGAGTACAGCCTGTCGATCGACAACCTGTTCGTGTTCGTCATCATCATGGCCAGGTTCGCGGTGCCGAGGAAGTACCAGCAGGAGGTGCTCATGGTCGGCATCATCCTGGCGCTGATCCTGCGCGGCATCTTCATCCTGCTCGGCGCCCAGCTCATCGAGAACTTCAGCTGGGTGTTCTACATCTTCGGCGCGTTCCTGCTCTGGACCGCGTACAACCAGGCGTTCGGCGACCACGAGGAGGAGGGCGGCGACACGTTCCTCATCCGCATCCTGCGTCGCCGGCTCGCGATCACGAACGACTACGACGGCATCAAGCTGCGCACCACGATCGACGGCCGTCGGTTCTTCACGCCGATGCTCATCGTGTTCGTGGCGATCGGCACGACCGACCTCATCTTCGCCCTCGACTCGATCCCGGCGATCTTCGGCATCACGCAGAGCCCGTTCATCGTGTTCACGGCCAACGTGTTCGCCCTGATGGGCCTCCGCCAGCTCTACTTCCTCCTCGGCGGGCTCCTCGAGCGCCTCGAGTACCTCAAGTACGGGATCGCGTTCATCCTCGGGTTCATCGGCGTGAAGCTGGTCCTCCACGCCATGCACGAGAACGAGCTCCCCTTCATCAACGGCGGCGAGCACATCGAGTGGGCGCCGGAGATCTCGACGTGGGCCTCGCTCGGCGTGATCGTGGCCGCGATGGTCGTCGCCACCGTGGCGAGCGTCGCGAAGGCGAACCTCGACGCGCGCCGCCGTGGCCACACCCTCGGCGAGGAGATCCCGCACTTCACCGAGGAGGGCGACCGGGCCGAGCGCGACGAGTCCCGCGTCGAGCGCTGACCCCCGCCTCGATCGGCGGTCGCCGCGCACGACGGTCGCCGAGGGCTTGCTACCGTTGAGCCACCCGCGCCTCCGCGCCGCCCCTACCCCGCAGAGAGGACCCAGCCAGTGACGTCTGATGGCAGCGGTGTCGTCGAGATCCCGAGCGGATCCGCGCGCATCGCACACAGTGCACGAACGCACGTCGGCCGCGTCAGGTCGGTGAACGAGGACGCCCTCCTCGCCCACGCGCCCGTGTACGTCGTCGCCGACGGCATGGGCGGGCACGCGCGGGGGGATGCCGCGAGCCGGGCGGTGGTCGACACGTTCCGCCGCCACCTCGACACCGGCGCCCCGTCGCGGCCCGAGCAGGTGCTCGATGCCATCCACAGCTCGAACGAGGTCGTCCGGTCGCTCTCGACCGAGGGCGACGAGGGCACGGCGGTCGCCGGCACGACCGTCGCGGGCATCGCGCTGGTCGACGCGGGCGACGGTCGCGGCGTGCACTGGATGGTCTTCAACGTGGGCGACTCCCGCGTGTACCTGTGGGACGGCCGCCGCCTCGAGCAGGTCACGGTCGACCACTCCGCCGTGCAGGAGATGGTCGACGCCGGCCTGCTGCACGCCGACGACGCCGAGCGGCACCCCGATCGCAACGTGATCACCCGCGCCGTCGGCGCCGACGACGTGGTCGAGCCCGACGTCTGGCTCATCCCAGCGGCGGGGCGGCAGGTGTTCCTGCTCTGCTCCGACGGCCTCTCGAAGGAGGTCGGCGACGAGGCGATCGCGGAGATCCTCACCGGCGGATCGGCGCACGCCGCCGGGCTTGCCGGAGAGCTCGTCGAGGCGGCGCTCGCGGCGGGTGCGCGCGACAACGTGACGGCGGTGGTCGTCGAATCCGACCTGGGCGGCGACGCGGCCGATGACGACGAGGCGACGCGGGACCGCGATGACGCGCTCCCGCGCGCGGCGGAGCAGACGTGGCCCAGGGGAGCGGGGGATCAGGGTGGCGGACTACCGGCGTGACCCGAGCGGCGGCTGGCTGGCCGCGCTGCGGGCCGATGCGCTGCTCGTGCTCCCGGCCGACCGTGCCGACGATCTCGTGGGGCTGTGGCCGGCGCTCGGTGCAGCGGATGCCGCGGCCGTCGTCCTCGACCGGCTCACCGCCGGCGGGGTGACGTCGGCCCCGGGCTTCGCCCTCGTGGTCCGCGAACGCGGGTCGGTGCGCGTGGTCGCTCGCGGCCCCCTGACCGTCGAGGTCGGAGCCGACACGGTCTCCGGCGCGGGCGTGTCCACGTGGAGCGAGCGCGCCTTCGACGGCGCGCCCGACGTCCGCGTGACCGTCGCCGGGGATTCGGCGGATGCCGCGGAGCCCGTGCTGCCGATCGTCGAGGGCGTCGTGGCGGCATCCGCCGTCGACTGGCCGGGCGCCGCCGCTCGGACCGCGGCGTCGGAGGCCGCTGCGCCGGAGCCCGCTGCGCCGGAGCCTGCGTCACCGGAGCCAGCGGCGTCGGGGCCCGCCGCGCCACCGCCGACGGTCCGGATCGAGCCGGTGCCGGCGACGTCCCAGGGCGCCGCCGACGTCCCCGACGAGCGGACGATGGTACCCGACGAGGACACCGTCGTGGGATTCTCGCGCACCGAGCGCCCCCGCATCGACGTGTCCTCCGGAGACACAACGATCGTGCCGCCGCCCGGCCTCACCGACGCTCCCGTGCTCGGCGACCACGACGGGCTCACCGTCGCGGCCGCCGACATCCGCCAGCTCAGGGAGGCGCGCGACGCCGACCGCGCCGCGGCCGTCGCCGCGCAGCCGCCGCGTTCCGGTCGAGCCGACGACCGGCTCGCGCTGCGCATGCCCGACGGGTCGTTCGAGCCGATCACGGGCGAACTCGTCCTCGGCCGCGCTCCCGCGATCGGGCGGGTCACCGGTTCGCGCGTGCCGCGCCCCGTGGTGGTCGGCGCGGGCGACCCGGACATCTCCCGCACGCACCTCCGGGTCGCGGTCGAGGGCGGCACGGCGGTCGTGACCGACCTCGAGTCGCGCAACGGCACGCACGTGGTCGCTCCGGGACAGCCGCCCATGCGGTTGCGGCCGTCCGAGCCCACGCCCGTGCTGCCGGAGACCGTGATCGACCTCGGCGGCGGCTGGTCGATCCAGGTGGTGGTGCGCTGATGCGCCGCACGCCCTCGTCGCCGCCGGACCTGCCCGGCTACACGCCGCTCGGGCTGCTCGGCTCCGGCGGGTTCGCCGACGTGTTCCTCTACGAGCAGAAGCTCCCGCGCCGGAAGGTCGCGGTCAAGGTACTGCTCGCCGACGACATCGACCAGGGCACGCGCGCGCAGTTCGTCGCCGAGGCGAACCTCATGGCGCGACTCTCGGCGCACCCGTTCATCGTGACGATCTTCCACGCCGACGTCTCGGCCGACGGCCGGCCGTACTTCGTCATGGAGTACTGCTCGGGCCCCAGCCTGTCGGAGCGCTACAAGCGGCAGCCGCTCACCGTCGAGGACGCGCTCCGCACCGGCATCCGCCTGTCGGGCGCCGTCGCGACCGCGCATGCCGCCGGGATCCTGCACCGCGACATCAAGCCCGCCAACGTGCTCACCAACGACTACGGCTGGCCCGCGCTCAGCGACTTCGGGATCTCCTCCGACCTCGAGGGCGACCTGCCCGTCCACACCATGTCGTTCACCGCCGACCCCGCGGCGACGGGCTCTGGCACGGGGTCCGACCGCGCCGCGGTCGGCATGAGCGTGCCGTGGTCCCCGCCGGAACTGTTCGAGGACGACCCGCGCCCCGACACCCGGAGCGACGTGTTCGCGCTCGCCGCGACCGTGCACACCCTGCTCGCCGGGCGCACCCCGTTCGAGGTCCCGGGTCGGTCGAACGGCCCGCTCGACCTCATCGGCCGGATCGAACGCGGCCGGGTCACGCCGATCGACCGCGACGACGTGCCGCCGACCCTGCAGGCCGTCCTCGCCACCGGCATGGCCCCGCGACGCGAGGACCGCTACCAGAGCGCGGTCGAGTTCGGCCGCGCGCTGCAGCGCATCGAGCTCGAGCTGGGGTACTCGGTGACGGGGATCGAGGTGCCCGCGATTCCGGCGGCCGCGCCGTCCGACGCCGAGGCGACGGACGTCGCGAGCGAGGTCGCGCCCGGCCCGGACGCCGAGGCGGCGACGCGAGCACGCTCGGTCCGCGTCGTGCAGGCCGACGCGCCGGCGGCGCCGGCCGGACCCTGGTCGGCCGACGCCCCGCGGCCCGTGCCCGCGACCGGCGGGAGCAGCGACGACGCCACGCGCGCTCGCGGGGTGCGCGAAGTACGCGCCCAGGCGCCGGAGCCCGCCGCGCCCTCCGACCTCGTCGACGACGGCACGGTCCTCCGCGGCGCGTCGCCGGCCGCGCGCCGCGCCGAGCCCGCGGGCCACGCCCGCGTCGAGGCGGCCGAGCAGGGGGGTGCCGACGCCGTCGCGGCCGACGTCGACCCGGCCCCGCCGGGCGTCCGGCGGCGGCGCGTCGTCGCTGCCACCATCGGCGCCGCGGCATCCGTCGTCGTCGTCGCCGCGGTCGGCGCGGCCATCGCGCTCGGCGGCTCGCTGGGGAGCCCCGCCGAAGGCGTCGACGCCGGCCCCGGCACCGGGGAGGACGCCGTCGTGGCTGCGACCGTGCCGACGCCCGAGGTCGATCCGGGGGAGCCCGCCGGCGACGGCCGCGTGGTCTTCGGCGTGCGACACGACGGCGCCGAGGAGGGCGACCGCTACCGGTGGCGCAACGTCGACGGCACGGGCGGCACGGCGATCGCCGACGGCCCGGAGATCGTCGTCGACGGCGTGGCCGACGGCCGCCCCGTGTGCATCGAGGTCCAGGTGCAGCGCGGCAGCAAGACCTCCGAGCCCGTCACGGGATGCACGGCATGAGGCCGCTCCGGGTCGAGTACTGCGGCGAGTGGTACACCGTCGAGTCCGGCCGGACGTTCGGCATCGGCCGGGAGTCCGACCTCACCATCGACGACAACCCCTACCTGCACCGCACCTTCCTGACCCTCTCGAGCGAGTTCGGCCTGTGGTGGCTGTCGAACGTCGGACAGCTGCTGTCGGCGACGGTGTCGGATGCCACGGGCAGCGTGCAGGCGTGGGTCGCGCCGGGCGCGAAGCTGCCGCTCGTCTTCCAGACCGTGCATGTGATGTTCAGCGCGGGCGCCACGACGTACGACTTCACGGTGCACGCCGAGGAGGACTTCTACAACACGTCGCTCACCGCCCGCCCCGTCGACGGCGGGACGACCATCCTTCCCGTGACCCTCACGACGAGCCAGCGGCTGCTCGTGGTCGCGCTCGCCGAGCACGTGCTCGCGCAGCCCTCCGCCGGGCGGGCGACGGTGCCGAGCTCGGCCGAGGCGGCGGCGCGCCTGGGCTGGAGCATGACGACGTTCAACCGCAAGCTCGACAACGTGTGCGAGAAGCTCGACAAGATCGGCGTCGACGGGCTGCGCGGCGGGAGAGGCCGGCTCGCGACGAACCGCCGCGCGCGGCTCGTCGAGTACGCCGTGGCGACGAGGCTCGTGAGCGCCGACGACCTGCCGCTGCTCGACCGCGCGGCCGAGGAGCGTCCGGAAGCCTGACGACGCCCCGAATCGCCGTCGAGCGGACGCCCGGCTCGGCGGAGGGCGTTCTCCGATTCATGCGTCCGAATGGGCACCGCTCCCCATTCGGCGGCTCCGGAGGACCGTGTTAGCGTGATGCCCGGCCACCGGACTCGGGGGCCCGGGCCGCCGGTCTCCGGCGGCGACATCCGACGCCCTATCGACGGAACGCACGCGGGGAGACGAGCTTGGTCACGTTGAGGTCCTGGGTGCGCACGCGCCGCAAGACGGCCTCGGTCGTCGCGCTCGCCGTGCTCGCGGGCGTGCCCGTCGGGATCGCGGCACTCCATCAGGGCTTCCCGGTCACCGACCCCGACCTGCGGGCCCGCGAGGTCTGGGTGACGAACGCGGAGGAACTGCTCGCCGGCCGGCTGAACCGGCAGATCGAGGAACTCGACGCCGCGGTCGCCGCCGCGACCAACGACATCGACGTGTTCCAGCACGGCGACGACGCCTTCCTGTACGACCCCGGCGTCGGGTCGGTGGAGCGCATCGACCCGTCCTTCACGACGCTCGTCCAGCGCATCGACGTGCCACCCTCGTCGCAGCTCGCCTACGGCGGCGACGTCATCGCCGTGCTCTCGCCCGAAGGCGAGCTGTGGCGCGTGCCCGCCGCGGCGGACCTGGCCTTCGACTACCGGGGCACCGATCCGATCGCCGAGCTCGGCGACGACGCGCAGGTCGCCGTGAGCGGCGACGGCACCATCTTCGCCACGGCGCCGGGCGACCGCGAACTGGTCAGCATCCGACGCGACGCCGACGAGCCGCAGCGGACGGAGCTTCCCCGGCTCGGGCGGCACCAGATCGCCGCGGTCGGCGAGCGCGCGGTCGTCCTCGACGTCGAGGCCGACGTCGTCATCGCCGACGGCCGCGAGATCGACCTGCCGGAACCCGCGCTGCGGATCCAGCAGTCGGGACCCGAGCGGGACCGCGTGGCACTCGCCACGTCGACGGGCCTGCTCGACGTGCCGCTCGGAGGCGGCGACATCCGCGTCATCGACAGCGGCGCCGAGGTGCCGTCGGCCAACGCCGGCGAGGTCGCCGCGCCGGTGCGCCTCGGGTCCTGCCTCCACGGCGCGTGGGCGCCGGGGCAGCGCTACCTCGCGGCGTGCGACGACGCCGACCCCGAACCCCACTCCATCGACCAGCCGACCGCCGGGTCGCGGCTCGAGTTCCGGGTGAACCGCGACGTGATCGTGCTGAACGACCTCGCGAACGGCAACGCGTGGCTCGTCGACTCCGACCTGCGGCTCGTCGACAACTGGGAGGAGGTCACGCCGCCCGAGGAGTCCGACGAGCTCGAGGGCGACGAGAAGTCGTCGCAGCAGACGTTCGAGGACACGCTCGCCGAACGCACCGACGTGAACCGGCCGCCCGTCGCGCGCGACGACGACTACGGCGTGCGTCCCGAGCGGACGACGATCCTCGAGGTCCTCGAGAACGACACCGACCCCGACGGCGACGTGCTCACCATCGCCTCCGTCTCCGACGTGCCCGAGTCCGCCGGGCGGCTCGAGCTCATCGACGGCGGCCGGGCCCTGCAGTTCTCGCCCGCGGAGGGCGCCGCGGGCAGCGTGTCGTTCCGCTACGGGGTGAACGACGGACGCGGCGGGGTCTCCGAGGCGTCCGTGAACGTCCGCATCGTGCCCGACAGCGAGAACGCCGCACCCACGTCCATGCGCAGCGGCGCGATCAGCCTCGAGCAGGGCCGTCAGCTGTCGTACAACGTCCTCGCGGACTGGAACGACCCCGACGGCGACGACCTGTACCTCGTCAACGCATCGCCCACCGGCGGCGACACCGTGCGCTTCAGCCCCGACGGCTACGTCACCTTCGAGCACCGCTCGGCCGAGCTCGGCACCAAGGAGGTGCAGTTCACGGTCTCCGACGGGCGCACCACCGCGGCGGGGACCCTCACCGTGGAGGTCAAGCCGACGGGCACGCTCAACCCCATCGGCACGCCCGACTTCGCGCAGGCGTTCGTCGGCGAGACCGAGCTGATCGAACCCCTCGTGAACGACCTGTCGCCGTCCGGCGCCGGCCTCGAGCTGCTCGGCATCGTCGATCCGCCCGACGGGGCGACCATCACGCCGAACGTCGAGCGCGGCACGATCGCATTCTCCGCGAACGCCCCGGGGGAGTACGTCTTCCTCTACGACCTGGGCGCGGGCGCGGCCGTGAGCAAGGGCCTCATCCGGGTCCAGGTCGTCGATCCGCCCGGCGAGGCGCCGCCGCCCATCGCCGTGAAGGACACGGCCTACCTCCGCGCGGGGGAGCCGCTGACCGTCCCGGTGCTCGCGAACGACGTGTCCCCGTCCGGCCGCGTGCTCGCGGTGCAGTCGATGGACGACTCGGCAGCCGAGGGCCTGGTGTCGGTCGAGATCCTCACCAACACCGTGCTGCGCATCACCGCCTCGCAGGCGGTCGACGAGCAGCTGCAGGTCGCCTACACCGTCTCCGACGGCGTCAACGCCTCGACCGCCACCGTCACGATCGTGCCGGTGCCACCGCTCGTGAAGCACCAGCCGCCCGTGGCCGTCGACGACGGCGCCATCGTCCGGGCAGGCGACATCGTGACCGTGCCGGTGCTCGAGAACGACTACCACCCGGACGCGGCGAAGCTGCACGTCGAGCCGGAGCTGCTCGACGTCGAGGTCGGCGACGGGCTGGCGTTCGTCGACGGCGACACCGTCCGCTTCCAGGCACCCGAGGCGCCCGGCGCGTACAGCGCCGTGTACACGATCGGCGACGACCACGACCAGTCCGCTCGCGCGGCGGTGCGGTTCACGGTCGTCGCGCGCGACGCGGGCGAGAACCGCGACCCGCTGCCCACGCCGCTCACCTCGCGCACCTTCGCCGGCTCCGCCGTGACGGTCGACGTGCCGCTCGACCAGCTCGACCCCGACGGCGACTCCGTCACCCTCACCGGCATCCGCTCGGCCCCCACCCTCGGGCGGATCATCGAGCGGACCAGCACGTCGTTCACCTACGAGGCCCTCTCCGGCTCCGCGGGCACCGACAGCTTCACGTACGAGGTGCGCGACACGTTCGGCGCGACCGCCGAGGGCACCATCCGGATCGGCGTCATCCCGCGCCCGGCCGTGCAGCTGCCGCCCAAGGCCGTCGACGACGTGATCGAGATGAAGCCGGGCCGCACCGCCTCCGTCGAGGTGCTGCTCAACGACTCCGACCCGAGCGGGTACCGGCTGCGCGTGGTCGACCTGCCCGAGGTCGACGACGGCATCGAGGCCGAGATCCGCGACCGTCGACGGATCGTGGTCACCGCACCCGAGCAGGAGGCGGCGTACACGATTCGCTACGAGATCTCCAACGGCCGCGGCGGCGCCGACACCGCGTTCCTCCAGGTGGCCGTGACGGACGACGCGGTGATCGACCCGCCCACCGCGAAGGATCAGGTCATCGAGCCCGAGCAGGTGGTGGACGGCGAGTCCGTCACGGTCGATCCGCTCGCCGACGCGACGAACCCGGGCGGGCTCGTCGACGACCTCGAGGTGACGCTCGAGGGCCCGAACGCGGGGCGCGCCGAGGTGGCATCCGACGGCACCATCGACGTCGAGCCGGGACGCGAGCGCTACGCCGTCGCCTACAAGCTCACCAACACCCTCGACGACCTGTCGGCCACGGCGTTCGTCATCGTGCCCCCGGTCCCGTCGGGCGACGACACCGTCGAGGAGACCCAGCGACCCAAGACGCCGGAGGAGCTGCTCGCGGAGGAGAAGGCCAAGTTCCCGGCGCCGTACCTCAAGGAGCTCGGCGAGATCATCGTGCCCATGAACGGGCGCATCAGCTGGAACGTCGACGACCTCGTCGTCGTGCCGTCGGGCAACCCGGCCACGATCCTGTCCGCCTCGGCGACGAACTCCGGCGAGGCGCCATTCGTGAGCGGCACCGCGCTCCAGTTCGTGCCCGCGCGCGACTACCGCGGACCGGCGTCGGTGACGTTCGAGGTCACCGACGGCAAGGGCGCCGACGACCCGGTCGGCCGCAACGCGATCCTCACCATCCCGATCACCGTCGGCGATCCGAACTTCAACGACGCGCCGCCGGCGTTCACGCCCCGCAGCGAGACCATCGAGGCGGGCGAGGCGCCGCTCACGGTCGACCTGCGCTCGTCGACCGACCACCCGAACCGCGACAACATCGAGCGGGTGTCGTACCAGAACCTGTCGGGTTCGACCGCCGACATCCGCGGCGAGCTCGTCGAGGGTTCCCTGCTGCGGCTCTCCGCTCCGCTGGGCGTCCAGCCGGGCACGAAGACCCGCATCACGTTCGACGTGGTGTTCAACGAGTTCCGCGTGCCGGGCTACGTCGACGTCGCCGTCGTGTCGTCGACGCGCGCCATGCCGAAGGCGAACGACGACGGTCCGGTCGAGATGGTCCGCAGCGAGACGCGCACGATCGACGTGCTCGCCAACGACTTCAACCCCTTCGCCCCCGACGCGCCGCTCCGCATCGTCGCGGCGCAGATCGACCAGGCGGATGTCGGCGCGAACGCGTCCGTGAGCCACACCGCCTCCGACGTGACGGTGCGCACCGGCGCCGCGTTCACGGGCACGCTCAGCGTGATCTACCGCATCCAGGACGGCACTCGCGATCCCGCGCGCGAGTCGCAGGGGCGCGTGACGGTCGTCGTGCGCGACCGGCCCGACCGCCCCGCCGCGCCGGCGATCATCGGCTCGGGCGACCGCACCGTGACGATCCGCTGGGCGGCACCGGCGAACAACAACTCGCCGATCACCGCCTACCAGGTCGACGTCAACGGGCAGGCGCGCGACTTCGGCGCGAACGCCGCGGGCGTGAACCAGCAGATCGGCAACCTGACCAACGGCACCGCCTACCGGTTCATGGTGCGCGCACAGAACGCCAAGGGGTGGAGCGAGTGGTCGCCGGTGTCGGCGTCGGCGACGCCGTACGGCACGCCGACGGCACCGCGGAACGTGAACGCCCAGGTCAACGGGAACGCGCCGACGAGCGTCGACGTGTCGTGGGCGGCGCCGAGCGACACGGGCGGGGGCAGCGTCCGATACGAGGTGCGCCTCGACTCGGGGAGCTGGACGAACTCGGGAACCGACCGCGCCCACCGATTCACGGGCGTCGGCGCCGGCAGCCACACCGTGCACGTTCGCGCGGTGAACGAGGGCAGCAACAAGACCGGTCCGGCCGAGTCGCGGAACTTCACCGTGCAGGACCCGCCGCCGCCGCAGGCGGGCGCGACGGTGCGCAAGGGCGGTCCCGCCCCGTACTGCAACGGATGCCGCTACGTCATCGGCGACTACCAGAACTTCCAGCCCGGCAACTACCAGATCACCGTGCAGTACAAGGAGTGGAACACCGACGCCGCCTGGCAGAACCTGTCGACGTCGTCGTACAACCTCTCCGCGAACGGGAGCGTGCAGACGCTGAGCGGCCTCGGCACCGCGAACCCCGACCAGTACCCCGCCGTCCGCATCCGCTTCGTCGGACCGAGCGGCACCGTCTACAGCCAGGTCGCCCACTGGGGCCGGCTCTGACCCACCACCATCACGAGGACGACACACCATGACCGTGACCCAAGACCAGGCCCTGTGGTTCCAGGACGCCTTCTCGAAGCTCGTCGACAACGTCGACCGCGCCATCCTCGGCAAGCGCGAGGTCATCGAACTCGTCGTGACCGCGATGCTCTCCGACGGGCACGTGCTGCTCGAGGACTTCCCGGGCACCGGCAAGACCGTGCTCGCGAAGGCGCTCGCGAACACGCTCGACGGCACGCACTCCCGCATCCAGTTCACGCCGGACCTGCTCCCGTCGGATGTCACGGGGGTGACGATCTACGACCAGGGCAAGGGACAGTTCGAGTTCCACCGCGGGCCGATCTTCGCCTCGATCGTGCTCGCCGACGAGATCAACCGCGCGAGCCCGAAGACCCAGTCGGCGCTGCTCGAGGTCATGGAGGAGGGCCGGGTCACGGTCGACGGCGTGAGCTACGAGGTCGGCAGCCCGTTCATGGTCATCGCCACGCAGAACCCCGTCGAGCAGGCCGGCACGTACTCGCTGCCCGAGGCGCAGCTCGACCGGTTCCTCGTCAAGACCTCGCTCGGCTACCCCGACCACGACACGGCCGTGACGCTCCTGCTCGACTCGGCCAACCGCGCGCGCGCCTCGAAGGTGTCGCCGATCATCGCCTCGAGCTCGGTCACCACCATGGCGCACCTCGCCTCAGAGGTGCACGTCGACGCCGCCGTGCTGTCGTACCTCAACCAGATCGTGTCGGCGACGCGCGAGCACGCCGACTCCGCCCTCGGCGTGAGCATGCGCGGCGCCCTCGCGCTCGCCCGCACCGCGAAGACGTGGGCCATCTCGCGGGGCCGCACGTACGTCACGCCAGACGACGTGCGCGAGCTCGCCGTGCCCGTCCTCGCCCACCGCATCATCGTCGACCCCGAGTCGGAGTTCTCCGGCGTCACCGCGGAGGACATCGTCACGCGCGTGGTCGCCGACGTCGCGCCCCCGGCGTACCGGGCGGCATGACGGCCGGAACCGGCGCGCCCCCGGCACCGAAGGTCCCGTCGCAGGCGCGCATCGCTCTGCGGTCCGTGCGGCGCTCGGCCGCGGCATCCGTCGCCTCGACCGCCGCCCGGCTGCGTCGCCTCGGCGCGCGCGCAGCCGCGTTCGCCGAACCCGTCACGAGCGTCGTCTCGGCGACCGGATGGCTCGTGCTCGCCGTCGCCGCCGCCTCGTTCGCAGTCGCGTGGGCGCTCGGCTGGATCGAGCTCGCGTTCGTCGGTGCGACGCTGCTCGCCGCACTGCTCGTCGCGATCCCGTTCGTGTTCGGGCGCGTGCGCTACCGCGTCGGCGTCGAACTCCAGCCGCGCCGCGTCGTCGCCGGCGAGCGCGCCCTCGGGCGGCTGGTCGTCGAGAACATCTGCGAGGCGCCGTCGGTGCCGTCGCAGCTCGAGCTGCCGGTCGGCGCCGGGCTCGCCGAGTTCGTCATCCCCGCCATCGGTCCGGGCGACGAGCACGAGGAACTGTTCGCCGTGCCCACGCAGCGTCGCGCGGTGATCGTCGCCGGCCCCGCGGCATCCGTTCGCGGCGACCAGCTCGGACTGCTGCGCCGCGAGGTGCGCTGGACCGACCCGGTCGAGCTGTTCGTGCACCCCGCGACCGCGCGGCTGCGCCCCTCGGCGGCCGGCCTCGTGCGCGACCTCGAAGGCGAGATCACCAAGACCATCACGAACAACGACATCTCGTTCCACGCGCTGCGCGCGTACGAGCCGGGCGACGCGCTGCGCAACGTGCACTGGCGCACGTCGGCCCGCACCGGCCAGCTCATGGTGCGGCAGTACGAGGAGACGCGGCGCTCCCAGCTGCTGCTCGTGCAGGCCACCCGCGCCGACCACTACGCGTCCGAGGAGGAGTTCGAGCTCGCGGTGTCGGTGCTCGCGTCGCTGGGCGTGCAGGTGATCCGCGACGCCACGCGCCTCGCCGTCGCCACCGACCGGCTGACGCTGAACACGGCGACGCCCACGGCGCTCCTCGACGACACGAGCCGGATCGAATCGGCCGCCGCCGTCGGGGAGTCGCCCGCGGTCGGCCTCGCGCCCGCGGCGTCGCTGCGCGACCTCGTCCGCGAGGCGGCGCGCCGCGTGCCGGTGCCGAGCGTCGTGATCGTCGTCGGCGGGTCGCTGGCGCCGCTCGCGGAGTTCCGCGCGGTCGAGACCGTCTTCGGCTCCGACACCCAGGTCATCGCGTTCCGGGCCGAGGTCGGCGCGGCCTCGCGCATCGCGCGCGTGGGGGAGTCGACCGTCGTCACCGTCGGCGCGCTCGACGAACTGTCGCGCCTCGTCCGGAGGGTGCGCCCGTGACCCGCCCGCCCCGCTCCGCCCTCGTCGACCTCGGCGTGCTGTCGCTGCTGTCGCTACTCGGTGTCATCGGCTACGAGACGAGCTTCGGCGGGCTCGACTTCCTGGCCGCGGCGCTCGCCGGCATCGCGGTGGGCACGCTCGCGGCGGTCGCCGGGACGATGCTGCGGCTCGACGTCCTCACGACCGTGCTCCTCGGCATCGTGCTGTACTTCCTCGTCGGCACGCCGTTCGCCATGCCCGGCGCGGCCTTCCTCGGGGTGCTCCCCACGCTCGAGTCCCTCGCCGGGCTCGCGGTCGGCGCGGTGCACGGCTGGGCCGACATCCTCACCATCCAGGCCCCCGTCGAAGCCCCGGCGTACGTCGCCGTCGTGCCCTACGCCGCCGCCACCGTGGTGTCGCTCGTCGGCGGACTGCTGGTGCTGCGGTGGCTGCCGTCGAAGCGCACGCCGCTGCGCGCGGCCGTCGTGCTCATCGGCCCCGCCCTGCTGCTGCTGTCCGGGATCCTGCTCGGCACCGACGAGGCGTTCCTCGCGGCGGTGCGCGGGGTCGCGTTCGCCGCGATCGCGCTCACTTGGATCGCGTGGCGTCGCGGGGCGACCGTCGAGGCGTCCGGCGAGGGCGCCGCGCGTCTGCGGCGCCGGCGGCTCACCGGCGCGACCGCGGTCGTCGCCGGTGCGGTCGCCGTGGGCGCCGTCGCCGGGCTCGCCCTCGCCCCCGTCGCCCCCGACCGCTTCGTCCTCCGCGACGAGGTCGTGCCGCCCTTCGATCCGCTGGAGTTCCCGAGCCCACTGGCCGGGTACCGCACGTACACCAAGGACCTCGCCGAGGAGCCGCTCTTCCGCGTCTCCGGCCTGCAGCCCGGCGACACGCTGCGCCTCGCCGCGATGGACTCGTACTCCGGGCGGCTCTGGAACGTCGCGGGACCCGACGAGGCAGCCGGCGACGGCGGGTACTCGATCGTGGGCCGCACGCTGCCGCCGCCCGCGCTCGCCGACCTCGGCAGCGCCCGCGCGGTCGACGTCGAGGTGCTCGGGTACGACGACGTGTGGCTGCCGACCGTCGGGTACGGCTCAGAGCTGGAGCTCCGGGGCGACGCCGCGACGTCCAGCGCCGGCGACCTCCGCTACAACGCCGACGCCGGCACGGCCGTGCTGACGAGCGGGGTCGGTCCGGGCACGGCGTACCGGCTCGAGTCGCGCATCCAGCGCGAGCCCGACGACTCGGCCCTCGTGGACGTTCCGGTCGCGCAGCTCACGCTGCCCGTCGTCGAGAACCTGCCCGACGTCGTCGCCGCGAAGGCCGAGGAGTACGCCGGCGATGCGGCGAGCCCGATCGAGCAGCTGCGCGCGATCGAGCGGGGCCTGAAGACCAACGGCTTCCTCAGCCACGGCCTCGCGAGCGACGCGGTGCCCTCGCGGGCCGGCCACGGCGCCGACCGCCTCATCGAGCTGTTCACCCGCACGCAGATGGTCGGCGACGAGGAGCAGTACGCCGCCGCGATGGCGCTCATGGCCCGCCACCTGGGGTACCCGGCCCGCGTCGTGATGGGCTATGCGCCGGAGGTCGGCGAGGGCGGCGACGAGGTCGAGGTCGTCGGGTCCGACGTGACCGCCTGGGTCGAAGTGCCGTTCGAGGGCGTCGGCTGGGTCCCGTTCCGCCCCACCCCCGACAACATCGACGTGCCCCAGGAGCAGACGCCGAAGCCCAAGTCCGAGCCGCAGCCGCAGGTGCGCCAGCCGCCGCGAGCCGAGCAGGCCGACGACGAGCTGCTCACGACCGTCGAGATCGACGACACCGACGACGAGGACCGCGATCGTCCGTTCCAGCTGCCGGCCTGGGCGTGGATCGTCATCGCGAGCGTGGGCATCCCGGCGGCCGCGCTGCTGCTGCCGATGCTCGTCGCGATGCTCGCCCGCCGCCGACGCCGTCGGCTCCGCCGCAGCGGGCCGACGGATCGGCAGGCGGCCGGAGCCTGGGAGGAGCTCGTCGACCGCTACGCCGAGCTCGGGTTCGACCCGCCGGAGCGCGCGTCGCGGCTCCAGACCGCACGCGACCTCGAGCGCCAGCTCGACGAGCAGGGCCTCGGGTCGGTCCGGCTCGCCGACGACGGCGTGCGGCTCACGTCGCTCGCCGCGACGGTCGACCGCGACGTGTTCGGCGGCGGCGACGTCGAGTCGGGTGCGGTCGAGCGTCGGTGGTCCGAAGCGGATGCCGCGGCCGCGGCCGTCGCGGCGGCGGCCGGCCGACTGCGACGCCTGATCGCCCGCTACCGGGTGCACCGACGGCGCTGAGCGTGGTTAAGGTGGGGGCGTGAGCGACTTCATCGTGCCCCCGCCGGGACTCGTGCCCGACGCGCCCGCGCCGGCCGAGCCCGAGCGCACGGTGCGGGTGCCCGATCGGATCCCCGCCTTCCGGCCGCCCGCGCCGGCCACACCGGTCCCGAGCGCGCCGCCGGGCGCCGCCGCGCCGCCCCCGGTGCCGGCCCCGCCGATCCGCCCGCACGGGCCGCGGACGGCCTGGCGCCTCCGGTCGGACGGCGGCCACGACGTCACGGTGCGGGGCCGCGTCGTGGTCGGCCGCGACCCGAGGGCGACGGATGCCGCGGCCGGGGCCGAGCCGGTCGCGATCGACGACGCGGCCCGGTCGCTGTCGAAGACGCACGCGCTGCTGGAGGTCGTGGACGACCGGCTCCTCGCCACCGACCTCGCCTCGACCAACGGCGTCCGCATCTGGCCCGAGGGCGAGGACGCCGTCGAACTCGAGCCGGGCCGGCCCACGTCCGTGCCCGAGGGAGCCGTGCTCCTGCTCGGCGACGTCGCGTTCCTCGTGAACCGGGCCCCCGACGCGACGGTGTAACCTGAGGATCGTGCGCGTACCGTTCCGCCTCCTCCTTCGGTGCCGCGACGGGGCCTAGTTCGACCGGCCGCCCCCGTCGCGGAGTCCGTCGTCGGCTGATCCCCCACGATCCGAGAGAGACGTTCATCGATGAATCCGCCCACTGAGCCGCAGGCCCGCCCGCGCACCCTCGCCGAGAAGGTCTGGGATGCGCACCTCGTCGCGAAGGGCGAGGACGGCACCCCCGACCTCATCTACATCGACCTGCACCTCGTGCACGAGGTCACCAGCCCGCAGGCCTTCGACGGCCTCCGGCTGGCCGGTCGCCCGGTCCGCCGTCCCGACCTGACGATCGCGACCGAGGACCACAACACGCCCACGCTGAACATCGACCGGCCGATCGCCGACCCGACCAGCCGCACGCAGATCGAGACGCTGCGCCGCAACGCGGAGGAGTTCGGCATCCGCCTGCACTCCCTCGGCGACGTCGAGCAGGGCATCGTGCACGTCGTCGGCCCGCAGCTCGGCCTCACCATGCCGGGCATCACGGTCGTCTGCGGCGACAGCCACACGTCGACCCACGGCGCGTTCGGCGCGATGGCGTTCGGCATCGGCACGAGCGAGGTCGAGCACGTGCTCGCCACCCAGACGCTGCCGCTGAAGCCGTTCAAGACGATGGCGATCAACGTCGAGGGCACGCTCCGGCCCGGCGTCACGGCCAAGGACATCATCCTCGCCGTGATCGCGAAGATCGGCACCGGCGGCGGACAGGGCTACGTGCTCGAGTACCGGGGCAGCGCCATCCGCTCGCTGTCGATGGACGGCCGCATGACGATCTGCAACATGTCGATCGAGGCGGGCGCACGGGCCGGCATGGTCGCCCCCGACGAGACGACGTTCGCCTACCTGCAGGGCCGCCCGCACGCCCCGCGCGGCGCCGACTGGGACGCCGCGGTCGACTACTGGAAGACGCTGCCCACCGACGAGGGCGCGACCTTCGACGCCGAGGTGTTCATCGACGCCGACGCGCTCGAACCGTTCGTGACCTGGGGCACGAACCCCGGCCAGGGCGTCTCCCTCAGCGACGTCGTGCCCGACCCGGCGTCGATCGACGACCAGCACGAGCGCGCCGCCGCCGAGCGCGCCCTCGAGTACATGGACCTCGAGCCGGGCACGCCGTTGAAGCAGATCCCGGTCGACGCGGTCTTCATGGGGTCGTGCACCAACAGCCGCATCGAGGACCTGCGGGCCTTCGCGTCGATCATCCAGGGTCGGAAGAAGGCCGACGGCGTGCGCGTCATGGTCGTGCCCGGGTCGGCGCGGGTGCGCCTCGAGGCCGAGGCCGAGGGGCTCGACAAGGTGTTCGAGGAGTTCGGCGCCGAGTGGCGCTTCGCCGGCTGCTCGATGTGCCTCGGCATGAACCCCGACCAGCTCGCCCCCGGCGAACGGTGCGCGTCGACCTCGAACCGCAACTTCGAGGGCCGCCAGGGCAAGGGCGGCCGCACGCACCTCGTGTCGCCGCTCGTCGCCGCCGCGACGGCCGTCCGCGGCACCCTCTCGAGCCCGTGGGACCTCGAGCAGGAGGGAGCGGCCGGGTCCGACACGGCCGTACCGGCGTACTCGACCGGCGGAGCGAAGGGGAACTGACGATGGAGAAGATCAGCACCGTCACGGGCGTCGCCGCACCGCTGCGCCGGTCCAACGTCGACACCGACCAGATCATCCCCGCGGTCTTCCTCAAGCGCGTCACCAAGACGGGCTTCGAGGACGCCCTGTTCCACGGCTGGCGCCAGGACCCCGAGTTCGTGCTCAACGACCCCGCCTACGCGGGCGCGGCGATCCTCATCGCGGGCCCGGACTTCGGCACGGGCTCGAGCCGCGAGCACGCCGTCTGGGCGCTTCGCGACTTCGGCTTCCGCGTCGTGATCTCGAGCCGCTTCGGCGACATCTTCCGCGGCAACGCCGGCAAGCAGGGTCTGCTCGCCGCGCAGGTCGCCTACGAGGACGTCGAGCGCCTCTGGGCGGCGATCGAGGACCAGCCGGGAATAGCGGCGACCGTCGATCTGGTTGAGCGTACGGTGAGCATCGGCTCGCTCACGGTTTCATTCGACATCGACGATTACACTCGGTGGCGGCTCTTGGAGGGACTCGACGACATCGGGCTCACCCTCCGGGACGAGCCGGCCATCGCCGAGTTCGAGTCGCACCGTGAGGCGTGGCGGCCGACCACGCTCCCGATCCGGGAGCCGGCAGAGACAGGGAACTGAGTGAACACACTCGTGAATGACGCGAAGCAGCACGGAACGGCGGTGGGCCTCCAGGTCGACCGCATCACGATCAACGGGGGCAAGCCGCTTCGGGGTCGGATCGAGCTGAAGGGCGCCAAGAACCTCGTCACCAAGGCGATGGTCGCGGCGATCCTCGGCGACACCCCGAGCGTCCTGAAGGACGTCCCGAACATCAGCGACGTGCGCATCGTCCGCGGCCTGCTCGAGGTGCACGGCGTGACCGTGACCGAGGGCGCCGACGAGGGCGACCTCGTCCTCGACCCGTCCGCCGTCGAGACGGCGCACATGGCCGAGGTCGACGCCCACGCGGGTTCGAGCCGCATCCCGATCCTGTTCTGCGGTCCGCTGCTGCACCGGCTCGGCGAGGCGTTCATCCCCGACCTCGGCGGATGCCGCATCGGCGACCGCCCGATCGACTACCACCTCGAGGTCCTGCGCAACTTCGGCGCGATCGTCGAGAAGCTCCCGAGCGGCATCCGGATGTCGGCCCCCAACGGGCTGCACGGCGCGAAGGTGTCGCTGCCGTACCCGAGCGTGGGCGCGACCGAGCAGGTGCTGCTCACCGCGGTGCTCGCCGACGGCATCACCGAGCTGTCCGGCGCGGCGATCGAGCCCGAGATCATGGACCTCATCAACATCCTCCAGAAGATGGGCGCCATCATCTCGGTCGACACCGACCGCGTCATCCGCATCGAGGGCGTCGAGAAGCTCCAGGGCTACACCCACCGCGCGCTCTTCGACCGCAACGAGGCCGCCAGCTGGGCCGCCGCGGCGCTCGCGACCGAGGGCGACATCTTCGTCGGCGGTGCGCGCCAGGCCGAGATGCTCATGTTCCTCAACGTCTTCCGCAAGGTCGGCGGCGCGTTCGACATCGCCGAGGACGGCATCCGCTTCTACCACCCGGGTGGCGAGCTGAAGCCCGTCATCATCGAGACCGACGTGCACCCCGGGTTCATGACCGACTGGCAGCAGCCCCTCGTCGTGGCCCTCACCAAGGCCAAGGGTGTGTCGATCGTGCACGAGACCGTCTACGAGCAGCGCTTCGGCTTCGTCGACGCGCTCGTCGAGATGGGCGCGTCGATCGAGGTGCACAAGGAGTGCCTCGGCGGTCGCCCGTGCCGGTTCGGCCAGCGCAACTTCAAGCACTCCGCGGTGATCTCGGGCCCGGCGCAGCTGCACGGCGCCGACATCGAGGTGCCCGACCTGCGCGGCGGCTTCAGCCACCTCATCGCGGCGCTCACCGCCGAGGGGCGTTCGACCGTGTCGAACGTCGGCATCATCGCGCGCGGGTACGAGAACTTCATCACCAAGCTCGAGCTGCTCGGGGCGGACTTCGCGCTCGAAGGATAATGGGTCAGTGCCACATCAAGACCCCGCATCCGCGCCGGCCGCGAAGCCCGGTTCCGAGAAGCGTCGACCCTCGTTCTTCTGGGTCCTCGCCGTCCTGATCCTCCCGCTGTGGAGCCTCGGGGTGAAGTACCGCTTCCACCACGGCGAGCGGATGCCGCAGACCGGGCCGGTCGTGCTCTCGCCGAACCACTACAGCGAGGTCGACCCGCTCGTCATGGGCGTCGCCGCGTGGCACCTCGGCCGCGCGCCGCGCTTCCTCGCGAAGGCGTCGCTGTTCAAGAACCCGGTGCTCGGCTGGTTCCTGCGCACCTCGGGGCAGATCCCCGTCGAACGCGCCGGCAGCCAGAGCCACGCGGCGATCCGGGCCGCGGAGCAGCTGGTCGAGAAGGGGCGCATGGTCATCGTGTACCCCGAGGGTTCGCTCACGCGCGACCCCGACCTGTGGCCCATGCGCGGCAAGACCGGCGCCGTCCGCATCGCGCTCGAGCGCGACATCCCGCTGGTGCCCGCCGCGCACTGGGGCACGCAGGCGATCCTGCCCCGGTACGGCAAGAAGCTCAGCCTGTTCCCGCGCAAGACCGTCGACGTGATCATCGGCGAGCCCCTCGACCTCTCCGCCTACCGCGGCAAGCCGCTCGACCAGGCGACGCTGCTCAAGGCGACCGACGAGCTCATGAACGCGATCGCCGCGCTCCTCGGCGAGCTCCGCGGCGAGATTCCGCCGGCCGAGCGCTGGGACCCGGCCAAGCACGGCCAGAAGGAGACGGGACGCCTTGAAGGCTAGGACGCCGCGCCGGGGCCCGGGCAAGCGCGTGGCCGTCCTCGGCGCCGGCAGCTGGGGCACCACGTTCGCCAAGATCCTCGCCGACGGCGGGGCCGACGTCGTCCTCTGGGCGCGCCGCCCCGAGCTCGCGCGGGAGATCCAGGAGGGCAAGCGCAACAGCGACTACCTCCCCGGCGTGAACCTGCCCATCGGCCTCCGCTCGACGAGCCGGCTCGACCTCGCGCTCGCGGGCGCCGAGCAGGTGTACGTGTGCGTGCCGAGCCAGACGCTGCGCCAGAACCTGATCGAGGCCGAGCCGCACCTGCACGCGGAGGCGATCGTCGTCTCGCTCATGAAGGGCGTCGAGAAGTCGACGGGCCACCGCATGAGCGAGGTCATCGCCGAGGTCCTGCCCATCGCCGAGTCGAAGATCGCCGTGATCTCCGGGCCGAACCTGGCGCTCGAGATCGCGAAGGAGCAGCCCACGGCCGCGGTCGTCTCGTCGACGAGCCTCGAGACGGCGCAGGCCGTGGCATCCGTGGCCCGCAACCCGTACTTCCACTCGTTCGTGAACACGGATGTCATCGGCACCGAGTTCGGCGGCGTGCTGAAGAACCTCATCGCGGTCGCGATCGGCATCGTCGACGGTGCGGGCTACGGCGAGAACACCAAGGCCTCGATCATCACCCGCGGCCTCGTGGAGATGACCGACTTCGCCGTCGCGCACGGCGCGCACCCCGACACCCTGTCGGGCCTCGCGGGCCTCGGCGACCTGATCGCGACGTGCCAGTCGCCGCTGTCGCGCAACAACACCGCCGGGCGCCTGCTCGGCCAGGGCTACAAGCTGCCCGAGGTCGTCAACCAGATGCAGCAGACCACCGAGGGGCTCGCGTCGGTCGGGCCGATCCTCGAGCTCGCGCGCGCGAAGGGCGTGGAGATGCCCATCGTCGAGCAGGTCCGGCAGGTGCTCGCCGGCACGCTCGCCCCGAAGGACATCGCGCCGCACCTCACGACCGACGACGAGCCCCAGGGCGAAAGGACGATGGATGGACAAGCTCAGGGTGGTACTGCTCTTCGGCGGGCGCTCCAGCGAGCATTCGATCAGCTGCGCAACGGCGGCCGGAGTGCTGCAGGCGATCGACCGTGACCGCTACGAGCTGATCCCCGTCGGCATCACCCGCGCGGGCGCCTTCGTGCTCGAGGCCGACGACCCGTCGCGGTTCGCGCTCGACCCCGAGCGGCTTCCGGAGGTGCACGACAACGGGACGCGAGTGCGGTGGCCCGACAGCTCTGCCTCGCGCGAGCTGCGCGTGACGACCGCGAGCGGCGAGGAGTCCTCGCTCGGCGACATCGACCTGGTGTTCCCGATCCTCCACGGCCCGTTCGGCGAGGACGGCACCATCCAGGGCCTGTTCGAGCTGCTCGGCCTCCCGTACGTCGGCTCGGGCGTGCTCGCGAGCGCGCTCGGCATGCACAAGCACTTCACCAAGACCGCGCTGCAGGGCGCGGGCATCCCGGTCGCGCCGTGGCGCACGGTCACCGCGCGCGAGTGGGCCGACGACTCCGAGCGCGTGCGCGCCGATGCGGCCGCCCTCGGCCTGCCCCAGTTCGTCAAGCCCGCGCGTGCGGGATCGAGCGTGGGCGTCAGCCGGGTGGCCGAGGCGGGCGATCTCGACGCGGCCCTCGAGGTGGCGTTCGCCGAGGACGACACGGTGCTCATCGAGGCCGCCATGGTCGGCCGCGAGGTCGAGATCGCCGTGCTCGGCGGCGCGCCGGGGGAGCGGCCGCGTGCGTCGGTCGCGGGCGAGATCGTGCTCACCGGCGACGGCTTCTACGACTTCGCCGCGAAGTACCTCGATGCCCCGGGCGTCGACCTGGTCTGCCCGGCCGACCTCGGCGAGGGCCGGCTGGAGGAGATGCGCGACCTCGCGATCCGCGCCTTCGAGGCGATCGGGGCCGAGGGCCTCGCACGCGTCGACTTCTTCCTCACCGAAGACGGGTTCGTCGTCAACGAGTTGAACACGATGCCGGGCTTCACGCCGATCTCGATGTTCCCCCGCTGCTGGCAGGAGTCCGGGGTGACTTACCCCGAGCTGGTCGACGAGCTCATCCGCGTCGGCCTCGCGCGAGGCGTCCGGCTCGGCTGAGCCGACGCTCCGCGGCGGCGGGCCGGCTCGGCGGGGGATCACCCCTCCGGCGCGAGGTCCTCGAGGTCGGTGCATCCGCCGTCGGCCTCGATGACCGACACCGCGGACGACACGTCGGCGATCGCGGTCGTCCCCGCCACCACGTCGTTGTCGACGACGACCTCGACGGCGGGCGTGCGCCCGTAGGTCGTGAACCGGTAGCGCGGCGCGTCGGACTCGTCGATGATCCAGTCGACCTCGTCGACGCTCACGCACCGCAGCGTCGTGGGTCCGGGCGGTTCGACGCCGCAGCGCAGCAGGACCGACGCCGGCGTGCCCCACGCGCCGGTGCCCTGCGCATCGGTCTCGCGGGCCTCCTGCCCGGCGACGACGTCGGGCAGTCGCACGATCACCGCGGCGCAGTCGGGGTCGACGGCGTCGGGCGCGGCCTCGAACGGCACTGGTCGTGCGCACGAGGCGAGCAGCGGCAGGGCGACGACGGCCACGGATGCCGCGGCGACGAGCCGCGGCAGCGTGCGTCGGGGGCGGCGGGGGCGGGGAGCGGGCATCGCCATCAGGCTACCGTGGGAGCCATGGAGCCCCCTGCACACGAGCCGTCGACCGCGATCGGCGACCTCGGCGAATCGGCGGTGCTCGCACGCATCCTGCCGCGCCTCGCCCCGGGCGACGCGGCGCACCTGGGCGCGGGCGACGACGCCGCCGTGGTCGCGGCACCCGACGGCCGGTTCGTCGTGACGACCGACCTGATGGTGCACGGCCCCGACTTCCGGCTCGCCTGGTCCACGCCCTTCGACCTCGGCTGGAAGGCCGCCGCGACGAACCTCACCGACGTCGCCGCCATGGGTGCGAGGCCGACGGCCCTGGTCGTGGCGATCGCGGCGCCCCCATCGCTCGACGTCGGGGTGCTCGAGGGCATCGCCGACGGGCTGCGCGAGGGGCTCGCCGCGCTCGCACCCGGCGCGGGCGTGGTCGGCGGCGACCTGTCGGCGTCATCCGTGCTCATGATCTCGGTGACCGCGTTCGGCGACCTCGAGGGCCGTGCACCGGTCCTGCGATCGGGTGCACGGCCGGGCGACGTGATCGCCCACGCCGGCGGCCGGGGCGATGCCGCCCGCGGACTCGCGCTGCTCTTCGCCCGGGCCAGCGACGAGCGGGGCGAACCGGATGCCGCGGCCGCCGCCGCACTGCGCACCGAGCATCCACGGCTGGTCGCCGCCCAGCTCGCGCCGACGCCCCCGGTGTCGGCTGGCGTCGTCGCCGCCGAGGCGGGCGCGACGGCGATGCTGGACGTGAGCGACGGACTCGCCCGCGACGCCCGGCGGATCGCCGAAGCGAGCGGCATCGGCATCGACTTCCGATCCGTGGCGCTCGGACCCGACCCGCTGACGGCGCTCGCGGGGGCCGAGGACCACGGGCTGCTCGCGGCGTTCCCGGCGGACGTGCCGCCGCCGCATCCGTTCGAGGTCATCGGCGTGGCGACGGCCGAGGCGGGCGTGCTCACGCTCGACGGGGCGCCCGTCGACACCGCCGGGTGGGATCCCTACGCGGGCTGGGACGGCGTCGGGGGCTGATCGCCGCCGGCGTCGGGCGCGCTCGCGGACGCCCACCAGAGGGTCGTCTCGCCGTAGTCGCGTCGCCGCTCGGGGTCGATCCCGGCCGGCCAGGCGGGCTCCGGGGAGCGGGAGCTGCGCTCGACGACCACCGTCGCCTCCGGCGCGAGCAGGCCGGCGAGGAGCTCGAGGTCGCGCGCGAGCTCGCGCTCGCCGAGGTCGTACGGCGGGTCGATGAAGGCCAGGTCGACCCCGCCCGGCGCGGACTCGAGGTACGTCGCGACGCTGCGCGCCTCGACGCGGATGCGCGGTCCCGATCCGCGCGCGGCGCGGGCGACGGCGGCCGCGTTGCGACGGCACACCTCGGCGGCCGGGCGGGCCTTCTCGACGAGCACCACCTCGCTCGCGCCCCGGCTCGCCGCCTCGAGGCCGAGCGCGCCCGAACCCGCGTACAGGTCGAGCACGACCGCGCCGTCGACCGCGTCGCGCGCCTCCAGCGCCGAGAAGATCGCCTCGCGCACGCGGTCGCTCGTGGGCCGCGTGCCCGACCGGGGCACGGCGAGCGTGAGCGACCCGGCGAACCCGGCGATGATGCGCGTCATGTCTCGGGAGCATAACGGGCGCCTCCGGCGCGCTGCCATGATGGAGGGGTGGAAGACACGACCGACGCCCTGCACGCCGATCCGTCCCGCCACCGGGAAGACGAACAGCAGACCATCGACCGACTCTGGGACTTCGCCGACCCCGCGACGAGCGAGCAGCGGTTCCGCGCGGTCGCCGACGACGAGGCCGTGCCGACGCACGAGCGCGCCGTGATGACCACCCAGCTCGCGCGGGCCATCGGCATCCAGCGCCGCGACGACGAGGCGCTCGCACTGCTCGACGACCTCGAGGCGGCCGGACGCGCCGACGAGACGCCCGAGGAGGCGGCCGAGCTGCGTGCGCGCATCGCCCTCGAACGCGGGCGCATCGCGGCGACCGCCGAGCGGTTCGACGAGGCCGTGCCGCTGTTCACGAAAGCCGTCCGCGAGGCGGCGCTCGCGGGCTCGACCTTCCTGGTCCTCGACGCCCTCCACATGCTCGCCCTGAACGACGCCGGACACGAGGAGGAGTGGGCCACCGAGGGCTTCGACATCCTCGAGGGGGTGCGCGACCGCCGACTGAAGCGCTGGGGCGTCGCCCTGCACAACAACTTGGGCTGGACCAAGCACGACGCGGGCGACGCGGTCGCCGCGCTCCACCACTTCGAGCGCGCCGTCGAGGCCGCCGACCAGTACGGGACGGCCGGCCAGCAGCACGTCGCCCGGTGGTCGGTGGGTCGGGCGCTCCGCACGCTCGGCCGTACCGACGAGGCGCTCGAGCTGCAGCGCGAACTGGCCCGGGCCCGGCCCGACGACACCTACGTGCAGGCCGAGATCGAGGCGCTCACGGCCGAGGTGACGGAGGCGGAGCCTACGATCGAGGCATGACGGCCGATCGCTCGGTCGAGGGTGCCGCGACCCTCGACACCAAGCTGTCCGGCCTGCTCGGCGGTCCCACGGCGAAGGCGATGGAGCGCGCGTGGGGGCTCGTCACGGTCGGCGACCTGCTCGGTCACTATCCGCGGCGGTACCAGCCGCGCGGCGAGCTCACGGCGCTCGACCGGCTCCCGCGCGACGAGAACGTGACGATCGTCGCGGAGGTCCTCGAGGTGCGCGAGCGGACCATGCGCTCGCGTCGCGGGTCCATCCTCGAGGCGAAGATCTCCGACGGCAGGGGCGTGCTCACCCTGACGTTCTTCAACCAGGCGTGGCGTGCGCGGGAGCTGAAGCCCGGGGTGCGCGGCATGTTCGCCGGCAAGGTCTCCGACTACCGGGGCGCGCTGCAGCTCGCGCACCCCGACTACGAGCTCTTCGAGGACGAGACCCGCACCGACACGGGGCCGGATGCCGCGGCCCTGCGCTGGGCCACCGCGCCCATCCCGATCTACCCGGCCACCGCGACCCTCTCGAGCTGGAAGCTGCAGCGCGCGGTCGCGCTCGTGCTCGATGCGCTCGGCCCGGTCGACGACCCGCTGCCCGAGTCCGTGCGCCGGGCTCGAGGGCTGCTGGCGCACCGCGAGGCGCTCGAGCTCGTGCACCGGCCGGAGCGCGACGCCGACTGGAAGGCCGCGCAGCGCACGCTGCGATTCACCGAGGCGTTCGTGCTCCAGTCCGTCCTGCTCGAGCGGCGCGCCGCCGCCCGGGCGCACGAGGCGGTCCGGCGCACGCCCGCGCCCGGCGGGCTCCTCGAGCGGTTCGAGGCGTCGCTGCCGTTCGAGCTCACCGACGACCAGCTCGCGGTCGGCGTGCAGATCCACGCCGACCTCGCCGAACCGGTGCCCATGAACCGGCTCGTCCAGGGCGAGGTCGGCTCGGGCAAGACCGTCGTCGCCCTGCGGGCCATGCTCGCGGTCGCCGAGTCGGGCGGCCAGGCGGCCCTCCTCGCGCCCACCGAGGTGCTCGCGGCGCAGCACCTGAGGTCGATCGCCGACATGCTGGGTCCCGAGCTGGCGGCCGAGGTGATGCCCACCCTCATCACCGGCCAGCTCCCCGCCGCCGACCGCCGACGGGCGGCGCTCCGCGTCGCAGCCGGCCAGGCGCGCATCGTGGTCGGCACGCACGCCCTCCTCGGCGACACGACCTCGTTCGCCGACCTGGGCCTCGTGGTCGTCGACGAGCAGCACCGCTTCGGCGTCGAGCAGCGCGAGGCGCTGCGGCTCAAGGGGCGGCATCCGCACGTGCTCGTGCTCACGGCGACGCCGATCCCGCGCACCGTCGCCATGACCGTGTTCGGCGACCTCGACGTGTCGACGATCCGGCAGCTCCCCGCCGGCCGTGCGGGCATCACGACCCACGTCGTCCCGCTGGCGGAGCGTCCGCACTGGCGACCGCGCGTGTGGGAGCGGCTCGCCGAGGAGCTCGAGCAGGGACGCCAGGCGTTCGTCGTGAGCCCGGCGATCGAGCCGAAGGTCGTGGAGGACGGCCTCGAGCCCGCCGACCCCGACGGCGACGCCGCCCCCGCGGCATCCGTCGCCTCGGTGCTCGCCGAGCTGCGCGCCCACCCGCGCCTGGCGGAGGTCCGCATCGCGCCGCTGCACGGTCGGATGAGCGCCGACGAGAAGGACGCCACCATGCGCGCGTTCGCCGCGGGCGAGCTCGACGTGCTCGTCGCGACCACCGTCATCGAGGTCGGCGTCGACGTGCCCAACGCGAGCACCATGGTCGTCGTGGACGCCGACCGGTTCGGGGTCTCGCAGCTGCACCAGCTCCGCGGCCGGGTCGGCCGCGGCTCCGTGCCCGGCCTGTGCCTGCTCGTGACCCGCGTCGAGGCGGAGACCGTCGCGCGGGAACGACTCGACGCGGTGGCCGGCACGCTCGACGGCTTCGAGCTCGCGCGCGTCGACCTCGAGCTCCGCCAGGAGGGCGACGTCCTCGGCGCCATCCAGTCCGGACGGCGGACCTCCCTCAAGCTGCTCCGGGTGACGCGCCACGGCGACGTCATCGCCGACGCGCGCGAGGCCGCCGCCGAGGTGCTCCGCGACGACCCGGACCTGGCCGCCCACCCCGCACTCGCGGCGGCCGTGCGACGCCGCCTCGACGACGACTCGAGCGAGTACCTGAGCAGGGGCTGAGACTCCCGGGCAGCGGTCCACGGCGCCGGATCCCGCACTACGCTGGCACGTATGCAGCGGATCGCCGTCGTTCCCGGATCGTTCGACCCCGTCACCCGGGGGCATCTCGACGTGATCGGCCGTGCCGCTGGCCTCTACGACCAGTTGCACGTCGTCGTGGTGCACAACCCCGACAAGTCGGCGCTCCTGCCGATCGCGCAGCGGGTCTCGCTCATCGAGCAGTCGATCGAGGAGGCCGGCATCGTCGGCGACATCGTCGTCGCGTCCTGGAGCATGGGCCTGCTCGTCGACTACTGCACCGACGTGGGCGCGTCGGTCCTCGTCAAGGGCATCCGCTCGCAGGTCGACGTGGCCTACGAGACGCCGATGGCGATCGTGAACCGGCACCTCGCCGGGGTCGAGACGGTGTTCCTGCTGCCCGACCCCGCGAACGCCCACGTGTCGAGTTCGCTCGTCCGCCAGGTGTCGGCGCTCGGCGGCGACGTGAGCCCGTACGTGCCCGAGCCCGTGGCGCAGTACCTGCAGGGGGCGATGACCTCATGAGCGAGGTCTCGGCGCCGCAGGTCGGGGCGATGGCCGCACCCGCGATGGGCATCGACGAGGTCGGCGCCGGCGCGGCGCGCATCGTCCGCAACGTCGAGGAGGTGATCGCCGGCAAGCGCGATGCGGTGACCGCCGCCCTCACCGTGCTGCTCGCCGAGGGGCACCTGCTCATCGAGGACGTGCCGGGCGTCGGCAAGACGATGCTGGCCAAGGCGCTCGCGCGCTCGGTCGACTGCACGGTCAGCCGCATCCAGTTCACGCCCGACCTGCTGCCGAGCGACGTGACGGGCGTCTCGGTGTTCGACCAGTCGTCGCGGCGGTTCGAGTTCAAGCACGGTCCGGTGTTCGCGAACATCGTGATCGGCGACGAGATCAACCGCGCGAGCCCCAAGACCCAGTCGGCCCTCCTCGAGTGCATGGAGGAGCGGCAGGTGACCGCCGACGGCACGACGTATCGGCTCGAGCAGCCCTTCACGGTCGTCGCGACCCAGAACCCGGTCGAGATGGAGGGCACCTACCCGCTCCCGGAGGCGCAGCGCGACCGGTTCATGGCGCGCATCTCGATGGGGTACCCGGCACCGGGCGACGAGCTCGCGATGCTCGCGCAGCGCGAGACGGCGAGCCCGCTCGACGCGCTGGAGCCGGTCGTCTCGATCGACGAGCTGCGCGCGATGATCGCCGCCGTCCACCACGTCTACACGTCCCAGGCGGTCAAGGAGTACGCCGTCGAGCTGGCACGGGCCACGCGCGACGACCGCCAGCTGCGGCTCGGCGCGAGCCCGCGTGCGACCCTGCAGCTCATCCGCGCGGCGAAGGCGCACGCGGCGATGCACGGGCGCGACTTCGTCCTGCCCGACGACGTCGACGCGCTCGCGGTGCCGGTGCTCGCGCACCGGCTGGTCCCCACGAGCCGCGCGGTCGGCGGGCACGACCGCGACGGCGGCCCGCTCATCGACGCCATCGTGCGACGCGTCGTCGCCGAAACGCCGGTGCCGGTGGGCAGCGCCCGGAGGGAGTGAGCGGATGCCGCGCACCCGCGCCGCGCGCGTTCCGCCGCGTCCACGCCTCACGGGGCGGGGGATGGCGCTGGTCGCCGCCGGCGCGGCGCTGTTCCTCGTCGCAGCATGGTTCGACCTGCGCGACATCATGCTGCTCGCGGCCGTCGGGCTCGCGATGCCGGTCGCATCCCTCGGGTTCCTCGCCGTGCGGGCGCCGCGGCTCGCGGTGACCCGCGCGTTCGAACCGCACGTGGTGCGGGCGGGGGAGTCGGCGGCCGTGCGCCTGCGCGTGCAGAACCGCGACCGTCGCGCGTTCGACGGCGCGCACTGGCGCGACCTCGCGCACCCGGCGCTGCACCCGCCCGGCGAGGCGGTGCTCCCGGCCATCGGCCGGCACGAGACCGCCATGCCGTCCGGCGACGACACCGTGCGCCTCGAGTACCGGCTCCGGACGCCGCGGCGCGGCGTGTTCGACGTCGGACCGCTCCGGATCGCAGTGACGGATCCCTTCGGCCTCGCGCGGCTCGACCGGGCGGCGGGCCTGCCGCGCGAGCTCGTGGTGACGCCGCGCGTCACCCCGCTGGAGCCCGCGGCGGGCGTCGTGGCGAGCGTCGACGGCGCCGTCCACGCCCTCCAGCGGCGCACCCACCCCAACAGCGACGAGCTCATCGCCCGCGAGTACCGGTACGGCGACCCGCTGCGCCGCGTCCACTGGGCCGCGACGGCCCGGCGCGGCGAGCTCATGGTCCGCGAGGAGGAGCAGCGCGGCGATCCCGAGGTCCGCATCCTGCTCGACACGGCGCTCGGCGGCCGCGCGCACCACCCGTCGTCGGCCGCGCGCGACGCGGGCTCCACGCTCGACCCGGCCTTCGAGCTCGGCGTGGAGCTCGCCGCGTCGATCGGCGTGCACCTCCTCGAGAACGGGTTCCGCGTGCGGGTCGAACCGGTCGACGACCCCGACGACCCCGCTGCGCCGATCTCCGCCGATCCCGGCGGCTACCGCGCGGCCGGCGGCGACCTGGTCCTCCTCGAGGACCTCGCACGCCTCGAGCCGCCGCGACGGGACGGACCAGCCGCGCCGACGCGCGACCGTCCCCGCGACCCGTCGCGGGTCGCGTCGCCCTCGACGGCGCGCCGCGACACGCGCATGCCCGGCATCGCCGTGCTCGTCGCGCCCTCGCACGCCGCGGTCGACGCCCTCGTGGCGCTGCGCCCCGTGCTCGAACCGGCGATCGCCTTCGCCGCCGACGGCATCGCCGCCGACGCCGTGGAGCGACTGGAGCACGCCGACTGGCGCGTGGTGCCGGTCCGCCGTGCGGCGGACCTCCCCGCGGCCTGGGGCGAGGCCTGGCGGTCGGCACGCGAATCCGTCCGGAGCGGGGGCCGCGATGCGACCTGAGCGGATGCCGCTGACGACGCGCCAGAGCGTCGCCCTCTCCGGGGCGACCCTGCTGCTCCTGCTCGTCGCGACCTCGGCGCTCGCGCCGCTCATCGCCGGCGCCGCGTGGTGGTGGGCGACGGCGTTCACGGCCGTCGCCGTGCTCGGTGCGGGCGCCGGCCTGCGCGCCCTGCGCACGCCGCCGTCGCTCGTGCCGCCGCTCGAGGTGGTGGCGCTGCTCCTGGCCCTGACGCTGCTGTTCGGCGGTGCGACGAGCTTCGCCCTCGTCATCCCCACGCTGGACACGTTCGACGAGTTCCTCGGGCTCGCCGAGGGCGCCGTGCGCACGATCGAGCAGCAGTCCGTGCCCGCGATCCCGGTCCCGGCCCTCGTGTTCGCCCTCGCGGTCGGCGTCGGGCTCGTCGCCGTGCTCCTCGACCTCGTCGTGCAGACCGTCCGACTGCCCGCGCTCGCCGCGGTCCCGGTGCTCGTTCCCGTCCTCGTGCCCGGCCTGTTCGTCGAATCCGGCGCCGACGCGATCGCCCTCGTCCTCACGGCTGCGGCGTACCTCCTGCTGCTCCGCGTCGACGTGCGGGTGCGGCGCAGCGCGGAGCTCGCACAGGAGGACGAACGGCCGGACTCCGCGCTGGTGACCGCCCCGCGGCGACGCCCGATCGTGTCGACCGCGGGCGCGTCGATGGGACTGGCCGCGATCGGCCTCGTCGCGGCATCCGTCGTCACGGCCGTCACGCCCAGCGTCTCGAGCAGCTTCCTGCTCGGCGCCGGCGGGCCCGGCACGATGTTCGCCCGCGGCGTCAGCCCCTACGTCGAGCTCGGTCGCGACCTCCGCCGGCCCGACCCCGTGCCGGCGTTCAGCTACGTCTCGCCCGACGCCGACCGCCCGTACTTCACGCTGCTCAACGTCGAGCGGCTCGAGGGCGACCTGTGGACCGCCGAGGAGCGCGCCGTCGACGGCGACCACACCATCGACACCATGCCCCGCCCCGACGGCCTCGCCGAGGACGTGCTCGTCGAGCCGCGCGAGCTCACGGTGCAGATCGGCCAGGTCCGGACCGCGTGGCTGCCGCTGCCGTACCCGACGGCCGAGGTCCGCGGGCTGCGCGGCTCGTGGTTCTGGGACGACGGCTCGCTGACGGTCCGCAGTGTCGACGCCACGACCCTCGGGCAGCGCTACGACGTGACGCGACTCGCGGTGCAGCCCACGGTCGACCAGCTCCGTGCGGCGGTCGAGCCGCCCGCCGGTTCCGTGGCTCCGGCCACCCGCGAGCTGCCCGAGGACCTGCCCGCGATCATCGGCGAAACCGCCGCGACGGTCACCCAGGGGGCGCGCACCCGGTACGACGCGGCCGTCGCCATCCAGGCCTACCTGCGAAGCTCCGAGTTCGAGTACTCGGAGGAGGCGCCCGTCGACGACGGCTACGACGGCGGCGGGTTCGACGTGATCGCCGAGTTCCTCGAGCAACGGGCGGGGTACTGCGTGCACTTCTCCTCGACCATGGCGGTCATGGCCCGTGAGGTCGGCATCCCGTCGCGCATCGCGGTGGGCTACACGGCCGGCACGCCGAGCAACCAGCGCGTCGACGGGATGGTGCGCGTCGACGTCGACTCGCACGACCTGCACGCCTGGCCCGAGCTGTACTTCGAGGGCGTCGGCTGGGTCCCGTTCGAGCCCACGCCGGGGCGCGGCACCGTGCCCGCCTACTCGCGTCCGAACGCGGGGGAGCAGGCGCCCGGCGTCGTGCCCACCGCGCCCGTGGCGACGCCCGAGGCGACCGGGCGGCCCGACGGCGACCCGGACCGCTCGCTCGCGGGGCCGACCGGGGGCGCCGGGGCGGTCGGGCCCGGATGGCTCGGCGGCGCCGGGCTCGTCGTGCTGGCCCTCCTCGTGGTCCTGCTCCCGGCGGCGATCCGGGTGGGCCTGCGAGCGGCGCGTCGCCGCGGCATCCGCTCGGGGCCGTCGCCGGCGGATGCCGCATGGCGCGAGCTCACGGCCACCGCGGTCGACCTCGGCGTGGACGTGGACGAGCGCCGCACGGCGCGCGCCCTCGCGGCGGAACTCGGCGCTCGGCCGGCCTTCGCGGAGGACGGCGACGGCGCCGGGGCCCTGCTCCGCCTCCGGGACGCGGTGGAACGCGAGCGCTACGGCCGCGTGCGGCACTCGACCGCGTCGGCGGACGCACCGGACGGCGACCGCGACGGACCGCGCCGGGACGCGCTCGCCGCGGACCTCGCTACGGCGTCGCGCGCGCTCGCGGCGGACGCGCCGGCCGCGCGCCGCGTCGAGGCGATCCTGCTGCCGCGGTCGCTGCGCGCCGCCGGACGTGCCCTCGTCGGGCGGTCGGTGCCGCGCGGCGCGTAGAATCGTCGATCGTGGCCGTCCAGCATTCACCCTTCAGCGTCAACGTGCGCGATCTCGTCAACCGTCCCGGCGAGATGCGCGAGCAGCGCCTCGACGTCCCCGCGCCCGAGCAGTACGGCGAGGGGCTCGTCGCCGTCCGGCAGGGCTCCGAGGTCGCGGTCGACGTGCGCCTGGAGTCCGTGCACGAGGGCATCCTGGCCTCGGCGGAGGTCGATGCGACGGCCGAGGGCGAGTGCGGACGGTGCCTCACCGACATCGCGCTGCCGGTCGAAGTCGAGTTCCAGGAGCTTTTCGCGTATCATTCCGGAGAAGCTTTCGAGTATGAGGTTCAAGACGACCACGTGGATCTTGAACCGCTCATCCGAGATGCGGTGGTGCTGGCACTGCCGTTCCAGCCGGTATGCCGGCCGGACTGCCCGGGTCTCGACCCCGTGACCGGGTTGCGCCTGGCTGATCATCCGGAACTCGTCACCCCTGAGCAGACCGACCCGCGTTGGGCTGCGCTCGCGGGGTTCACGGCTTCCGAAGACGAGGGCACGGTGCCGTCCGCATCCGATGCCGACCAGAAGAGAGATTGAGAGAGAGTCATGGCTGTTCCCAAGCGGAAGAAGTCACGCGCCAACACCCACGCGCGCCGTTCGCAGTGGAAGGCCGAGGTGCCCACGCTCGTCAAGACGGTCGAGAACGGCAAGGTCACCTACAGCCTCCCGCACCGCGCTCGCGTGGTCGAGGACTCGGCGGGCACCCCGCTGTTCCTCGAGTACAAGGGCCGCAAGGTCGCCGACGTCTAGTCGGCACGAGACTCCTGAACGACCGGTCGTGAGGCGCGTCGAGCAGACGGACACCGGGGCCCCCGAGCTGGCCGAGCTGCAGCGGATGCTGCAGGTCGAGCTCGATCCCGAGCTCCTGCTCCTCGCCCTCACGCACCGGTCGTTCGCGTACGAGAACGGCGGCATCCCGACCAACGAGCGCCTCGAGTTCCTCGGCGACTCGATCCTCGGGCAGGCCGTCACGGTCCGGCTCTTCACCGACCACCCCGAGCTCGACGAGGGCGAGCTGGCCAAGCGCCGGGCGAGCCTCGTCTCGAGTGCGGCGCTGGCCGAGGTCGCGCGCACGATCGGCCTCGGGCGGTTCATCCGCCTCGGTCGCGGCGAGACGATGACGGGCGGTGCCGACAAGCCGTCGATCCTCGCCGACACCGTCGAGGCGATCATCGGCGCGGTCTACCTCGATCGCGGCGGCGACGTCGCCACCGAGTTCGTCCTGCGCCTCATCGGCCCCCTCATGGCCGACACCGAGCGGTTCGGCGCGGCCATGGACCCGAAGACGAGCCTGCAGGAGATCGCGGCCCGTCGCGGTGCGACGGCGCCCGTCTACACGGTCGCCGAGAGCGGCCCCGACCACAGCAAGCACTTCGTCGCCACGGTCACGGTGGGCGACCTGGTGAGTGCGTCGGGCGAGGGGTCCAGCAAGAAGCAGGCCGAGATGGCGGCCGCCCTCGAGGCGTGGACCGCCCTGAACGACCGCTGACGTGCCCGAGCTGCCCGAGGTCGAGGTCGTCCGGGCCGGGCTCGCGCCCGCGGTCACCGGAGCGCGCATCGCCGGCGTCGAGGTGCTCGACGCCCGTTCGCTGAAGCGCCACGAGGCGGCATCCGGCGACTTCGAAGCGCTGCTGACGGGCGATCGGATCGAGGCGGCCGTGCGCCGGGGCAAGTTCCTGTGGATGCCGCTCGCCTCCGGAGCGGCGCTCGTCGGCCATCTCGGCATGAGCGGCCAGCTCCTGCTGCGCACGCCCGACCACCCCGGCGACGACCGGCACGCCCGCATCCGCCTGCACCTCGAGCATCCCGACCACGGTGAACTGCGGGTCGACTTCGTCGACCAGCGCATCTTCGGCTCCATGGCGGTCGATCGGATGGTCCCGACCGATGACGGCGAGGTCGCCGGCCACTCCGCCGACGTGACCGGCCCGTGGGCGCGCTCGATCCCCACCCAGGTGGCGCACATCGCGCGCGACCCGCTCGATCCCGCGTTCGACGACGGCGCATTCGCCGCCGCGCTCGCCCGCCGCGGTTCGGGCGTGAAGCGCGTGCTGCTCGACCAGGGGCTCGTGTCGGGCATCGGGAACATCTACGCCGACGAGGCGCTCTGGGCCGTCCGGATGCACGGCGAGCAGCCCGCCTCGAGCCTCAGCCGGCGCCGCGTCCGCGAGCTGCTGCAGGCGGTGCGCGAGGTGCTGCAGAAGGCGCTCGCCGAGGGGGGAACGAGCTTCGACGCGCAGTACGTCAACGTCAACGGGGCGTCCGGCTACTTCGCGCACTCCCTCAACGCGTACGGGCGGACCGGTCGGCCCTGCCCGCGGTGCGGCACGCCGATCGTGCGCGAGGCGTTCATGAACCGGTCGTCGCACCGCTGCCCGCGGTGCCAGCGCCTCCGGATGCCGCGGACCGCCCCGCCGGCGGCATCCGCCTGAGACCGAACGGCCCGCGCACGGCGAGCGCGACGGGGGCGGCGCCGATCGTCGGTTACCGTAGTCCGCAGCGCTCGGCAGTCGGAAGGGTGGTCGTGTACCTCAAGAGCCTCACCCTCAAGGGCTTCAAGTCCTTCGCGCAGCCGACCACCTTCGCGTTCGAGCCCGGCGTCACCTGCATCGTCGGCCCGAACGGCTCGGGCAAGTCCAACGTCGTCGACGCGCTCGCCTGGGTGATGGGCGAGCAGGGCGCGAAGACGCTCCGCGGCGGCAAGATGGAGGACGTCATCTTCGCCGGCACCTCCACGCGCGGCCCGCTCGGCCGCGCCGAGGTGAGCCTCACGATCGACAACTCGGATGGCGCCCTGCCCATCGAGTACAGCGAGGTCACGATCTCGCGCACGCTGTTCCGCAACGGCGGCAGCGAGTACGCCATCAACGGCGAGCAGTGCCGCCTGCTCGACGTGCAGGAGCTGCTCAGCGACTCCGGCCTCGGCCGCGAGATGCACGTCATCGTCGGGCAGGGCCAGCTCGACCAGGTGCTGCACGCGAGTCCCGAGGACCGCCGCGGGTTCATCGAGGAGGCCGCCGGCATCCTGAAGCACCGGCGCCGCAAGGAGAAGACGCTCCGCAAGCTCGACGCCATGCAGGCGAACCTCACGCGTCTCACCGACCTCGCCGCGGAACTGCGCCGTCAGCTGAAGCCGCTCGGACGCCAGGCCGAGGTCGCGCGCGAGGCGGCGGGGATCGCCGCGGTGGTGCGCGACGCGAAGGCGCGGCTCGTGGCCGACGAGGTGGTCGAGTTGCGTCGCGCGCTCGAGTCCGCCGGCCGGACCGAGCACGAGCGGCACGCGGAGCGCCTGGTGCTCCAGCAGGAGCTCGAGCGCCACCAGGCCCACATCGAGCGGCTCGAGCAGGCGTCGGGCGGCGACGAGGTCGACCGGGCGCGGGCGGTGAGCTTCGCGCTGGAGCAGTCCGAGGCGCGCCTGCGCTCCCTCGACTCGCTCGCGCGGCAGCGCATCGCGCTGCTGTCGGCGGCCGACGAGGGCACGGATGCCGCACCCACGCTCACCCGCGCGGACATCGATGCCGCCCGCGCCGAACTCGAGGGCATCCGCGGCGGCGTCGGCGACGCGGCATCCGCTCTCGAGCAGGCCACGTCGGCGATGCGCGACGCGCGTTCGGCACTCGACGCCGTCGACGAGGAGATCGCGGCGCAGGCGGCCCGCGTGAGCGAGTACGACCTGCGGGCGTCGCAACTGGCCGGTCGCGCCGACGCGGCGGCGTCGAAGCTCGCCGCCGTGCGCGGCGAGGTGCTCCGGCACCGCAACGCCCTCGACGCCGCACAGGTACGCCGCGAGACGGCCGCGGCCGAACTCGCGCGCGTCGAGGCCGAGTCCGACGCCGACCCCACCGCGGAGACCGACCTCGACGAGGCGTACGAGCTCGCCCAGGCGGCGGTGTTCGAGGCCGAGGGCGAGATCGAGCGGCTCCGCGAGGCCCTGCACGACCGGGAGCGCGAACGCGACGCCCTCGGCGCCCGCGTGAGCGCGCTGTCGCTCGCCCTCGACCAGAAGGACGGCTCGGCCGCCCTCGCCCGATCGGGCACCGCCGGAGTCCGCGGCCTGCTCGCGGAGCACCTCCGCGTCGAACCCGGGTACGAGGCGGCGGTCGCCGCGGCGCTCGGGTCGCTCGCCGAGTCGGTCCTCGTCGACGACCGCGCCGCCGCGCTTCGGGCCGTGGCGGTCGCCGCCGACGACGACCTCGGCCGCGTCGCCCTCACGATCGCCGAACCGGGCGCCGCCCCCGCGACCCCGCACGCCGTGGCCGGGCTCGTGGCCGCCGCCGACGTCGTGACCGCCCCGCCGGGCGTGCTGGGCCTGTTCGGCGAGGTGCTCATCGCCGACGACCTCGACGCCGTGCACGCCGCCGAGGCGGCGCTCGCCGCGCTCGAGCGTCCGGCGACGGTCATCACCCGCGACGGGACCGTGGTCGGTCGCTACGTCGTCCGCGGCGGATCGGGCCGCACGCAGAGCCGCATCGAGCTGCTCGCCGAGCGCGATCGGGCCGAGGCCCGGCTCGAGGAGGTGCGCGCCGACATCGAGCGCGCCCGCTTCGACCTCGACGAGCAGCGCGGCATCGCCGAGCACGCGAAGTCGCAGTCCAAGCAGGCGCTCGCCGCCCTCCGCGAGTTCGACGCGAAGCTCGCCCAGCGCACCGAGGCGCTGAATCGCGCTCGCGTGCAGGCCGAGGCGGCGGCGGGGGAGACCGAGCGGCTGGCGGAGGCCCTCCGCACGGCGGAGGAGCGCATCGCCGAGGCCGAGCAGGCCGCCGCCGACGCGAAATCGGAGCTGGAGGCCGCGCGAGCCGAGCCGCGCCCCGTGCTCGAGGCCGATCGCCGCGACGGTGCCCTCGTGGCGCTCGAACGCGCCCGCGAGGGCGAGGTCGAGGCGCGCCTGCGCCTGGAGACGGCGCGCGAGCGCGTGCGGGCCGAGGAGGCGCGCATCGCCGCGATGGAGCGCCAGCACGAGGCCGAGCGGCGCGCCGCGGACGAGGCGGCCCGCCGCGCGGTGGTCCGCCGGGCCCAGCTCGAGGCCGCGAGCCGCGTCGCCGAGGTGCTGCCGCCCGTGCTCGCTTCCGTCGGCGCGTCCGTGGCCGAGGCGCGGGTCGCGCTCGCCGCCGCGGAAGCCGAGCGAGCCAGCCGGAACGAGCAGGTGCACGCGGCCCGCCGGGCCGAGGCATCCGTCCGCGAGCGCCTGCACGCGGTCACCGAGGACGTGCACGGGCTCGAGCTGCGCATCTACGAGAAGAAGCTGCACGTCGCCTCGCTCGTCGAGCGAGCCGAGAGCGAGCTCGGCCTCGGCGAGGCCGTCCTGGTCGCCGAGTACGGGCCCGAGCAGCCCATCCCCGTCGACGGCGACCCGGACGCCGAGCCGCGCCCGTTCGACCGCGCGGAGCAGCAGAAGCGGCTGCAGGCCGCCGAGCGCAAGCTCGCCCAGCTCGGCCGTGTCAACCCGCTCGCGCTCGAGGAGTTCGCGGCGCTCGAGCAGCGGCACCAGTTCCTCACCGAACAGCTCACCGACCTGGCGAACACGCGCAAGGACCTCCTCACGATCATCGAGGAGATCGACGGCCGCATGGAGTCGATCTTCCGGTCGGCGTTCGACGACACGCGCGAGGCGTTCGCCGAGGTGTTCCCGATCCTCTTCCCCGGCGGGGAGGGGCGCATCGCGCTCACGAACCCCGACGACCTGCTCACGACCGGCATCGAGGTGAGCGTGAAGCCCGCCGGCAAGAAGATCGAGCGCCTCTCGCTGCTCTCGGGCGGTGAGCGCTCGCTCGCGGCGGTCGCCCTGCTGCTCGCGATCTTCAAGGCCAGGCCGAGCCCGTTCTACATCATGGACGAGGTCGAGGCGGCGCTCGACGACGCCAACCTCGGCCGCCTCCTCACCACGTTCGAGGACCTCCGCGAGTCGAGCCAGCTCATCGTCATCACCCACCAGAAGCGCACGATGGAGATCGCCGACGCGCTGTACGGCGTCTCCATGCGCCAGGACGGCGTCTCGGCGGTGGTCGGCCAGCGCGTGCGCGACGAGGTCGAGGCGAAGGCGAGCTGAGCCCGCCCACGCCCGTCGTGCTCAGGTGAGGCGGCGGTCGCCCGGTGCGAGGATCCGGAACCAGCGGTACCCGTACGCGTCGAGCTGCACCTCGGCCCGGCCGCGGTCGTCGAGCTCGTCGACGGCGGTCTCGAACAGGTCGGAGAGCACGGCGCCCTCCGGCACGTCGCCGAACTCGAGCGTCACCGTGACCGGTCGCGGCGCGAAGTTGTGCACGGCCGCGAAGCGCAGGTGGTCGGCGGTGATGCGATGCGCGATGACCGCCGGCTCGCCCGTGTCGAGCAGCTCGAAGCGCCCCCACCCGATCTCGGGCGAGCTGCGGTACCGCGCGACGAACCCCTTGATGGTCGACAGCAGCGAGTCGGGGTCGTGCATCTGCGCCTCGACGTTGACGTGCTCCGGTGCGTACCCGTCCGACGGGGGCGTCGCGACGAGGCTCCGCGGCGCGGCGCGCGAGAACCCGCCGTTCTCGCCCGCCGACCACTGCATGGGCGTGCGGACCGCCTGACGCTTCTCCTGCTCGCCGTTCTCGCCCATGCCGATCTCCTCGCCGTAGAACAGCACTGGCGTGCCCGGCAGCGAGAACATGAGGCTGTAGACCATGCGGATGCGGCGCGGGTCGCCCTCGAGCATCGGGGGCAGCCGCCGCACGATGCCGCGGCCGTACACGCGCATCCACTCCTCCGGGGCGAAGGCCTCGAAGACCTCCTCGCGCTCCGGATCGCTGAGCTTGTCGAGCGTGAGCTCGTCGTGGTTGCGGACGAAGTTCGCCCACTGCTTCTCGGGGGCCAGCTGCGGCCTGCGGGCGAGCGTCTCGACGAGCGGCGTCGCGTCGTGGCGGGCGAGCGCGAGGTAGAGCCGCTGCATGGCCTCGAAGTCGAACTGCAGCGTCAGCTCCTCGGGGTCGCCGTCGCGGCCGAAGTAGTCGAGCTGCTCCTCGTACGTGAGGTTGACCTCGCCGAGCAGGATCGCCTCGCTCGCACGTCGCTGGAGGTAGCGGCGGAGGTCGCGCATGAGCTCGTGCGGATCGCCGACCTCCTCGCCGTCGGGCGGTTCGATGAGGAACGGCACGGCGTCGACGCGGAACCCGGAGATGCCGAGCTGCAGCCAGAATCCGACGGTCTTCGCGATCTCGTCGCGCACCACCGGGTTCGCGATGTTGAGGTCGGGCTGGTGCTTGTAGAACGAGTGCAGGTAGTACTGGCCGGTCGGCTCGTGCCACTCCCAGACACCCTCCTCCTCGCCGGGGAAGACGCTCTCGGGCGGGTCCGGCGGCACCTCGTCGCGCCAGACGTAGTAGTCGCGGTAGGGCGAGTTCCGGCTGCGCTTGGCCGACGCGAACCACGGATGCCGCTCCGAGGTGTGGTTCATGACGAGGTCCATGATGACCCGCATCCCGCGGTCCCGCGCGGCGCGGATGACTGCGACCACGTCGCCGAGGGAGCCGAACCGGGGGTCGACGTTGTAGAAGTCGGCGATGTCGTAGCCGTCATCGAGGTCGGGCGACGGCTGGAACGGCATGAGCCAGATGCACGTGACGCCGAGCTCGGCGAGGTGGTCGAGCCGTTGCGCGAGCCCGTCGAAGTCGCCGCAGCCGTCGTCGTTCCAGTCCATGAAGGTCTCGATGTCGAGGCAGTAGACGACGGCGGTCTTCCACCAGAGGTCCCCGCGGTCGGTGGCGCGCGCGATCAGCCCACCGCGCCCGCGCCGACGCCGGCCTTCGACAGCTCCGGCAGCACGTGCTCGCCGAACGCGTCGATGAACCCGCGCTGCTCCTGGCCGACGTGGTGCAGGTAGATGCGGTCGACACCGAGTTCCGCCAGTTCGAGGAGGGCGTCGAGGTGCCGCGACGTGTCGGACGAGGCGAGGAGGGTCTTCGCGACGTCGTCCACGGTCGCATCGGCGGTGCGCTCGTCGAAGTCCTCGGGCTGCTCGAGCTCCCACGCGAGGTGGGCGGGCACGAGCGACTGCCGCCACTGGTCGTACGCGATCGCGCGCGCCTCGTGGTCGGTGGGCGCCCAGCTCAGGTGCACCTGCACGCACACCGGGCCCTTCCCGCCGGCACCGCGGTACGCCTCCATGAAGTCGCGCAGCGCGTCCGCGTCCTGGTCGACGGTGATGACCCCGTCGGCCCACGCCGCGGTCTCCTCGGCGGTCTCGGTGCTGACCGCGGCCGCGAGCAGCGCCGGCCTCGCCTCGGGCAGGCTCCAGAGCCTCGCCCGGTGCACCCGGATCAACCCGTCGTGGTCCACCTCCTCGCCCGCGAGGAGTCGCTGCATCACGTCGATGGTCTCGGCGAGCTTCGCGTCGCGGACCTCCTTGTCGGGCCATCCCTCGCCCGTGACGTGCTCGTTCATGCGCTCGCCGCTGCCGATGGCGGCCCAGAACCGGCCCGGGAACATCTCGCCGAGCGTCGCGATCTTCTGCGCGGCGATCACGGGGTGGTAGCGCTGCCCCGGTGCGGTCACGACGCCGAGCGAGAACGAGGTCGCCTGCAGTGCGGCGCCGAGCCACGACCAGGCGTAGCCCGAATGGCCCTGCCGCAGGCTCCACGGCGCGAGGTGGTCGCTGCACATGGCGGCGCCGAATCCCGCCCGTTCGGCGTGGACGACCGCGTCGAGCAGGGCACTCGGCGGGAGCTGTTCGTGGGAGGCGTGGAATCCGACGAGGGGCATGGGGTCTCCTTCCGCGTGGGTCCGATGCTTCCGCACCCGGGCCGAGCCGACAAGGCCTTGCAGGGCCGTCGGCTCGCCGATATGACGGGCGCGCGTCCCTGCCGCACACGGCCGGCTGATGCCGCGACGCGAGCCGCGGCATCCGCTCGCCCCTAGGCTGGTGGTCATGGCAGAACGCGCATCGTGGTCGCTCGGGGCGGCCCTCCGCAACGTGTTCGGCGCGAAGACGATCGACGAGGACACGTGGGACGACCTCGAATCGGCGCTCATCCGCGCCGACTTCGGACCGGCCGTGACCGAGGAGATCGTCGACCGCATCAAGGCGCAGGTCGAGCGGTACCGCACCACCGACCCGAGGGACGTGCAGCGGATGCTGCGCGAGCTCGTCGAGGAGCGGCTGTCGAAGTACGACCCGACGTTGAAGCTCACCGAGCGACCGGCCGTCGTGCTCGTCGTCGGCGTGAACGGCGTCGGCAAGACCACGACCATCGGCAAGTTCGCGAAGTTCCTCCGCAACTACGGCCGGAGCGTCGTCGTCGGCGCCGCGGACACGTTCCGCGCGGCCGCCGTCGACCAGCTCGCGACGTGGGCCGAGCGCGCCGGCGCCGAGGTGGTGCGCCCCGAGCGCGAGGGCCAGGACCCCGCGTCGGTCGCCTTCCAGACCGTCGAGTACGCCAAGCGGACCGGGACCGAGATGGTCATCATCGACACCGCCGGCCGGTTGCACACCAAGGGCGGGCTCATGGACGAGCTCGGCAAGATCAAGCGCGTCGTCGAGAAGCAGGCGCCCATCAGCGAGGTGCTGCTCGTGCTCGACGCGACCACCGGCCAGAACGGGCTCGCGCAGGCCGAGGCGTTCATCCGCCACGGCGGCGTGACCGGGCTCGTGCTCACCAAGCTCGACGGCTCCGCCAAGGGCGGATTCGTCATCGCCGTGCAGGAGAAGACGGGCCTGCCGATCAAGCTCATCGGCCAGGGCGAGGGCATCGGCGACCTCACGGGCTTCACTCCGCACGTGTTCGCGCAGCAGCTGGTCGGCTGAGGAAGGGATCTCGATGGAGCACGACTACTTCGGACTGATCGGGGACTACTGGTCGGAGGACGTCGAGTACGGCGACCAGCGCGTCGAGGTCGTGCTCGACGCCGACGCCGACTCGGTCTCGAACGCGGCGCTGGATGCCGCGGCGACCCTCGTCGGCGAGCTCGAGCTCGCCGACGACGAACTCCGCAGCGCCTTCGTCACCCAGCTCGACTCGTCGGCGTCGCCGGTCGTGCGGTTCCTCGCCGCCATGCTCGACCCCGAGCTCGAGCAGGCCGACGAGGTCGAGGCCGCGATCGGCCGCGACTCCGGCGACCGCCAGATCGACGCGCTCCGCTCCATGTCGCTGAGCCGCGTCGACCTGCGACCCGACGCCGACGAGCCCGGCGACACGTTCGCCGAGTTCGAGTACGGCCTGGCGCCGGAGGACACCGACGCCCGCCTCGTGGCGTCCATCGACATCGACCGCGAGATCGTCGACGTCCGATTCGAGGGGTGAGCCCGTGCGGCCGGTGAGCCGGGACCCAGCGGCGCCCATCTAGACTGGGGCGCATCATGGCTACGTTCGGCACCCTCTCCGATCGTCTCACCGAGACGTTCAAGAACCTCCGCACCAAGGGCAAGCTCTCCGCTGCCGACGTCGACGGCACCGTCCGCGAGATCCGGCGCGCGCTGCTCGACGCCGACGTCTCGCTCGACGTCGTGAAGTCGTTCACCGCGACCGTGCGCGAGCGCGCGCTCGGCGACGAGGTGAACCGCGCGCTCAACCCGGCGCAGCAGGTGGTGCAGATCGTCAACGAGGAGCTCGTCGGCATCCTCGGCGGGCAGCAGCGCCGGCTGCAGTTCGCCAAGAATCCGCCGACCGTGATCATGCTCGCGGGCCTCCAGGGCGCGGGCAAGACCACGCTCGCGGGCAAGCTGGCGAAGTGGCTGAAGAAGGACGGGCACACGCCGATGCTCGTCGCCGCCGACCTCCAGCGCCCCAACGCGGTCAACCAGCTCCAGGTCGTCGGCGAGCAGGCCGGCGTGCAGGTCTTCGCACCCGAGCCCGGCAACGGCGTCGGCGACCCCGTGCGGGTCGCGAAGGATGCCGTGGCCCACGCGCAGCGTGCCCAGCACGACGTCGTCATCATCGACACCGCGGGCCGGCTCGGCGTCGACGCCGAGCTCATGAAGCAGGCCGCGAACATCCGCAAGGCGACGAACCCCGACGAGGTGCTGTTCGTCATCGACGCCATGATCGGCCAGGACGCGGTGTCGACCGCCAAGGCCTTCCAGGAGGGCGTCGACTTCACGGGCGTCGTGCTGTCGAAGCTCGACGGCGACGCGCGCGGCGGCGCCGCCCTGTCCGTGGCATCCGTCACCGGACGCCCCATCATCTTCGCCTCCACGGGCGAGACGCTCGACGACTTCGAGCCGTTCCACCCCGACCGCATGGCGAGCCGCATCCTCGACCTCGGTGACATCCTGACCCTCATCGAGCAGGCCCAGCAGGCCTTCGACGAGGAGGAGGCGCTGAAGGTCGCCGAGAAGCTCGCGACCGAGCAGTTCACGCTCGAGGACTTCCTCAAGCAGATGCAGCAGCTCCGCGGTGCCGGCTCCCTCAAGAAGATGCTCGGCATGCTCCCGGGCGCGGGCGGCATGAAGCAGCAGCTCGAGAACTTCGACGAGCGCGAGATCGTGCGCACCGAGGCGATCATCCAGTCGATGACCCCGGCCGAGCGGCGCAACCCGAAGCTGCTCAACGGCTCCCGCCGCCTGCGCATCGCCAAGGGCTCCGGCATGACCGTCACCGACGTGAACCAGCTCGTGCAGCGCTTCGAGCAGGCGGCGAAGATGATGAAGACCGTCGCCCGCGGCGGCGTGCCGCAGGTGCCGGGCATGGGTCCGATCCCGGGCGCGGGCGGCTACGGCGGCGGCAAGCGCCAGGCGGCCAAGGCCAAGAAGAAGTCGTCGGGCTCGCGTTCGGGCAACCCCGCCAAGCGCGCCGCCGAGAACGCCGCGCTCGCCTCGGGCGCCACGCCGGCGGGTCCGGGCGGGGCGTCGGGTTCGGGATTCGGCCTCGGCGGCGGCGCCGGAGCCGGGGCCGGGGCCAAGGGAGCGCCGAGCGAGGAGGAGCTGGCCGCCCTCCAGAAGTTGCTCGGTCGCTGAGCCGTCTCGCGCACGCGCCGCACTAGGGTGAATCCGTGGTGCAGCGGATGCCGCATCCCGACGATCGCTTCAGGGGGACGACCATGACCACGGGTAACGCCGACTACCGCGACTCCGGTCTCGAGTTCCCACCCGAGTTCCTGCTCGGGTCGGCGACGGCGTCGTACCAGATCGAGGGCGCCGTGAGCGAGGACGGCCGCGGGCCGTCCATCTGGGACACGTTCAGCCACACGCCCGGCCAGGTCTGGAACGACGACACGGGCGACGTCGCCTGCGACCACTACCACCGGTGGGAGGCCGACTTCGACCTCATGGTCGAACTGGGCCTCGAGGCGTACCGCTTCTCGATCGCGTGGCCGCGCATCCAGGCCACCGGACGCGGACCCGCGAACGAGGCCGGCCTGGCGTTCTACGAGAAGCTCGTCGACGGACTCCTCGCCCGCGGCATCCGACCCATCGCCACGCTCTACCACTGGGACCTGCCCCAGGCGCTGCAGGACGAGGGCGGCTGGACCAATCGGGCCACCGCCGAGGCGTTCGCCGACTACGCGCGCCTCGTGGGGGAGCGGCTCGGCGACCGCGTCGCCGTCTGGACCACGCTCAACGAGCCCTGGTGCTCCGCCTACCTCGGCTACGGCTCGGGCGCGCACGCTCCGGGACACACCGACGGCGCCGAGGCGCTCGCCGCCGTGCACCACCTGAACCTCGCGCACGGGCTCGCGGTCCGCGCGCTCCGCGAGGTCGTCACGAACGACCCGGAGTTCTCGATCACGCTGAACCTGCACGTGATCCGCCCCTCGGGCGAGACGGGGCACGAGGCGGCGCGACGCATCGACGGCCTCGCGAACCGCGTCTTCCTCGGCCCGATCTTCGGCGACGGCTATCCCACCGACGTCATCGAGGACACCGCCGCCGTCACCGACTGGTCGTTCGTGAAGCCGGGCGACACCGAGTTGATCGCCCAGCCCATCGACCTGCTCGGCGTGAACTACTACTCGACCGTCACCGTCCGGCTCTGGGACGGGGTCTCGCCGCGCGTGAACGCCGATGGGCACAAGGACATGGGCGGGACCCCCTGGCCGGGCTCCGAGCACGTCGAGTTCCTGCAGCAGCCCGGTCCGTACACCGCGATGGGCTGGAACATCGACCCGTCCGGCCTCGAGGACCTCCTCATCGCCCTGCACGGCGCGTACCCCGAGGTGCCGCTCATGATCACCGAGAACGGCGCGGCGTTCGACGACGTCGTGACGGAGGGCCCCGACGGGCCGATGGTCGACGACCAGGACCGCATCGACTACCTCCGTCGCCACTTCACGGCCGCGCACCGCGCCATGGCGCACGGCGTCGACCTGCGCGGCTACCAGGTGTGGTCGCTCCTCGACAACTTCGAGTGGGGCTACGGGTACTCCAAGCGGTTCGGCATCGTGCGGGTCGACTACGACACGCTCGAGCGGCTGCCGAAGGCCAGCGCGCGCTGGTTCGCCGAGCTCATCCGCACCCGCCGGATCCCGGCGTAGGGGCCGCGGCCCCGGGCTACCGGCTCGCGCGGGGGACCGTGCCCTCGCGGAGCTCGCGCGCGAGGTGCGCCACGACCGCCGTCAGCTCGCCGCCGTGCTCCTGCGCCACCCGGAGCTGGCGCTGGTAGCTCGCGCCGTCGTCGAGCGTGCGACGGATCCGCTGCAGCTCCTCGGCGCACCCGAGCCGGTCGGCGTACGGCGCGAGCGTCACGAGCAGGTCGCGGAGGTCGTCGGCGACGTGCCGCTCGGTGCCCGCGACATCCGTGATGACCTCGGCGTCCATGCCGTACCGCGCGGCGCGCCACTTGTTCTCGCGGACGTACCAGGGCTGCAGCACTGTGAGCGTCTCGCCGGCGTCGAGGCGGTCCGACATCCACTCGACGAGGCACTGGATCAGCGCGGCGATCGCCCCGATCTCCTCGGCCGACGAGACGCCGTCGCAGACGCGCACCTCGACCGTGCCCCACCGCGGCGACGGGCGGATGTCCCACCGCACCTCGGTGTGGTCCTCGATGACGCCGGTGCGCACGAGGTCGTCGACGTAGCGCTCGTACGACGCCCAGTGGGGCAGCGGGTAGGGCAGGCCCGCCGTGGGCAGCTGCTGGAACATCAGCGCGCGGTTCGACGCGTACCCGGTCTCGACGCCCGCCCAGAACGGGCTCGACGCCGACAGCGCCTGCAGGTGCGGCACGTACGCGAGCATGCCGTCGAGGATGGGCAGCGCCTTGTCGCGCTCCTCGATGCCGACGTGCACGTGGATGCCCCAGATCATCATGTTGCGGCCCCACCAGCGGGTGCGCTCGATGAGCTTGTGGTAGCGCGGCTTGTCGGTGAGGCGCTGGTCGTACCACTGGCTGAACGGGTGCGAGCCGCTGCAGATGAGCTCGTACTCGCCGATCCGGTCGAGCACCGACCTGACCTCCGCGACCTGCGCGGTGAGGTCGTCGACCGCCCCGGCGACGCGGTCGTGCACGCCGCTGACGAGCTCGACCGTGTTGGTCAGCAGCTCCGAGGTGATGAACGGATGCGGCGAGCCGTCGGATCCGGCGAGGTCGGCCAGCACGCGGTCGCCGACCGAGGCCAGCTCGCCGCTGCCGCGCTCGACGATGGCGAGCTCCCATTCGATGCCCACGGAGGAGCGCTCGGAACGCGCGAACTCGATCCGCATGGGAGCCCCCTGTCGTCCCCGGCCGCGGGTGCGGCGTTGGCTCATCTTGCCACGCACCGCGGCGATTATCGTCGCGGGGCGAAATCTGCAAGAATGGTCAGTCGAGTTCTGTGCCGCCCGACCCTCTATCCGGCGGCGCAGGGCACCTTTGAGCTTCCGCCGGGTGTGCACCCCACGCTCACGGCTGTCAGTTCGCCTACCTCACAACATCTCAGGAGAATCGTGGCTGTCAAGATCCGCCTCAAGCGGCTCGGCAAGATCCGTGCCCCGTACTACCGCATCGTCGTCGCCGACTCGCGCACCAAGCGCGACGGTCGCGTGATCGAGGAGATCGGCAAGTACCACCCCACCGAGGAGCCCTCGTTCATCGAGGTCGACTCCGACCGCGCCCAGTACTGGCTCGGCGTCGGCGCGCAGCCGACCGAGCAGGTCATGGCCATCCTCAAGCTCACCGGCGACTGGGGCAAGTTCAAGGGCGACAAGGACGCCAAGAGCACCGTCCGCACCGCCGAGCCCAAGGCCGAGTACCAGGTCGACGACAGCAAGAAGTCGGTCGTCAAGCCCAAGGCCGAGAAGCCGGCGAAGGCCGAGGAGCCCGCCGAGGCCGCTGACGAGACCGCGTCGGACGAGGCGTAGGCCTTGCTCGCTTCCGCGCTCGAACACCTCGTCAAGGGGATCGTCGATCACCCCGGCGACGTGAAGGTCACCTCCGCGTCGAGCGCACGCGGCGAGGTCCTCGAGGTGCACGTGCACCCCGAGGACCTCGGCCGCGTCATCGGTCGCGCCGGCCGCACCGCCAAGGCGCTGCGCACCGTCGTGACCGCACTCGCCGACGGCCGCCGGGTCCGTGTCGACGTCGTCGACACCGACGACTGACGTGACCGCGGCACCCCGCCCCCAGCAGCTGCGCGTCGGTCGTCTCACCAAGGCGCACGGCCTCAAGGGCGCCATCAAGCTCGAGCTCTACACCGACGACCCCGAGCGTCGGTTCGTCCCCGGCGCCGAGTTCTCCCTCCAGGTCCCCGAGTCGTCGCCCTGGCACGGCCGGCACCTGACGCTCCGGGAGCTCCGCTGGTACAACGGCCACCCCGTCGGCTTCTTCGAGGGCGTCGACGACCGCACCGCCGCCGAGGGGCTCATCAAGGCGATCCTCTGGGTCGACCAGCCCGCCGACGAGGAGTCCGAGCCGGACGCGTGGTACGACCACCAGCTGGTCGGACTCGCCGTCGTGCGCGACGGCGAGCGGATCGGCGAGGTCGCGCACGTCGACCACCTGCCCGCACAGGACCTCCTGGTCGTCAGGTCCGGCGGCCGCGAGGTCATGGTGCCGTTCGTCTCCGCGATCGTGCCCGAGGTCGACCTCGAGGCCGGTACCGTCACCGTCACGCCCCCCGCCGGACTCTTCGAGGAACTGCCGGAGACGCCGGACGCGGCATCCGCTGACGGCGAGCGCGACGCCGACGCCGAGTAGGAGCCGACGGTGCGCATCGACATCGTCACGATCTTCCCGTCGTTCTTCGACGTGCTCGACCTGTCGCTGCTCGGCAAGGCCCGCCAGACGGGACTCATCGACGTGCGCACGCACGACCTGCGCGAGTTCACCCACGACCGTCACCGCACGGTCGACGACACCCCGTACGGCGGGGGAGCGGGCATGGTGATGAAGCCCGAGCCGTGGGGCGAGGCACTCGACTCGATCGTCGGCGACGCGGCATCCGACGCCCTGCTCGTCGTGCCGACGCCCGCGGGCGAGCCGTTCACGCAGCGGGTCGCGCGCGAGCTCGCCGCCGAGGAGCATCTCGTGTTCGCCTGCGGGCGCTACGAGGGGATCGACCAGCGGGTCGTCGACCACTACGCCGGTCGCATGCGCGTGCGGCTCATCAGCCTCGGCGACTACGTGCTGAACGGCGGCGAGGTCGCCGTGATGGCGATGATCGAGGCGGCCGGTCGGCTCGTGCCCGGCGTCGTCGGCAACCCGGAGAGCCTCGTCGAGGAATCGCACGAGGACGGCCTGCTCGAGTACCCGAGCTACACCAAGCCGGCCGTCTGGCGAGGCCTCGAGGTGCCGCCCGTCCTCCTGTCGGGCCACCACGGCCGCGTCGCCGAGTGGCGACGCGAGCAGCAGGTCGAACGCACTCGGCGGGTGCGCCCGGAGCTGCTGCCCGATGCCCCGGAGGGCACCGAGCCGACAGCCTGACCCGCCTTCGCGAAGTCCGCCGTGAGGCACTCTTCACGCGCCGGAAACACGTGGGTCCGTTCCGCGAAACACGCCCTGCATACCGTCGGAACCGGCGGCGACGAGCGGATTCCGCCGGGAAGCGGGGTCGCCTGATGGGTCGAACGGATGGCTCGGTCGCACCGGTCGGGGCCGGCTCCCCGCCGCCGCTGCGGCTCGTCGCGGTGACCCATGGCGCACCGTCCGCGGCCAACCGCCGGGCCGTCATCCGGCTGGTCGACGGCGTCGCGACGACGCGGCCCGACCTCGACGTCGCCATCACGTTCGTCGACGCCCGGAACGCCGACCTCGGCGCCGCGCTCGAAGCGGCCGCCGTGCGGAACGCGGTCATCGTGCCGCTCGTCCTCTCCGCCGGGTTCCACGTGCGCACCGGCCTCTCGCTCGCGCTCGACCGGCTGGGCGGCGACGTGGGCCTCGCCGCGGAACTGGGACCGGACGAGCGGATCGTCGACGTGCTCGCGGAGCGCCTGGACGAGCTGGGCCTGCGCGAGGGCGATGCGGTCCTGCTCGCGGCCGCGGGGTCGAACGATCCGCGCGCCGTGCGCGAGTGCTTCGAGACCTCGCGCCGCCTCGGCCAGCGACTCGGGCGCCCGGTGACGGCGGGCTTCATCGCGGCGGCGATCCCGCGCCTGCCGGACGCGATCGAGATGCTCCGCGAGGTGCACCCCGGGGCGCGCATCGTCGTCTGCCCCTACCTGCTCGCGCCGGGCACGTTCTACGACCAGGCGAAGGTCGCGGGCGCGGACGTCGTGGCCGATCCGCTCCTCCTGCCCGAGCGGCCCGCGCCCGAGGCGCTCGTCGACCTCGTCCTCGACCGGTACGCGCGAGTGGGGATCGGGATCGAGCGCCGCGAGCGCGCCTGACGCTCAGGCGGTGAGGGCGCCGTCGGCCTCGGCCGCCCGCGCGAGGATCTCGGCGATGCGGCCGCGGCATCCGCCGCAGCCCGTGCCGGCGCGCGTATCACGGCCCACGCATTCGACCGTCGCGTTGCCGCACGCGTGCGACGCCTCGATCGCGGCCACGGTGACCCCGTTGCACCAGCACACGGTGGCGTCCGGCGCGAAGGCGTCGGCGTCGGCGGCAGGGTCGTCGTCGGGACCGTCGAAGCGGAGCAGGAGCGAGCGGTCGGCGGGCAGTTCGCCGCCGCGGTCGTAGAGCAGGGTCAGTTCGGCCGCGGTCCGCGGCATGCCGACGCAGGCGAAGCCCGTGAGCACGCCGCCCTCGGTGACCATCTTCACGTACCGGAGGTGCTCGGGATCGGCCCACTGGGCGACCCGTCGGCGCGGGCTGAGCGCGTCGTCGTCCCACGGGTCCGTGGAGACGTCGCCGACCGCGACGACGTCGACGTGCTCGGCCTTCAGCATGACGATCGCGTCGCGCTCGGCGGGCAGCGCCGGCCGGGAGTCGGGGACCGGGACGCCGTCGGCCCGTGCCGCGGCCTCGTCGGCCAGGACGGCGGCGAGCCATGAGGCCTGGCGCCAGCCCGGGGCGACGAGTCCCGCCGGCGCCCCGGGAAGGTCGCGCCGCCCCGCGGTCTCCGGGGTGCGCTCGACGACCTGGGCGCAGTCGCCGATGGCGTACACGTCGGGGTCGGTCCAGCTGCGCAGGTCGGCACCCACCACCACGCCCGTGGCGGTGCGCAGTCCCGCCAGGGTCGCGAGCTCGTTGCGCGGGCTGACGCCGCACGAGAGCACGAGGAGGTCGCCGCGGAGCTGCTTGCCGTCGGCGGTGACCAGCAGGTCGAAGCGGCGCGTGCCGTCGGGTTCGGTGCGATAGCCGACCGCCTCCGCGCGACTGTGGGCCACGACGGTGACGCCCGCACGGCGCAGGGCCGAGCGGAGCACGTGCCCGCCGCCGCGGTCGAGGTTGCGGGGCATCGGGATCGGGCCGTGGTGCACGACGCAGACCTGCGCGCCCGCGTGCGCGGCGGCGAGCGCCAACTCGAGCCCGAGGACGCCGGCGCCGAGCACGACGATGCGGCGGCGTCCGCGGACCGCCGCGAGCACCCGCCGTGCGTCGTCCAGATCGCGTAGCGCGGTGATGCCCTCCGGCAGCGCGTCGTCGCGCGCGACGAGGGTCGCCGCGTGCTTCCGGAGCGAGTCCGGGTCGCGCCGCGGCCGGTCCACCGCATCGAGCGTGGGCGTGTTGGCGCGGGCCCCCGTCGCGAGGACGACGCGGTCGTAGGGGAGCTCGTCGCCGTTGGAGCACCGGACGACCCGGGCGTCGCGGTCGATCGCCGTGGCGGCGACGCCGAGGAGCACGCGCGCGCCGGCCGACTCGGCGGCCGCCCGGTCCCCGACCAGCATCGCGTCGAGGTCGGTGTTGCCGACGGCGTACTCGGCGACGAGCACCCGGTTGTACGCCTCGACGGGTTCGCCGCCGACGACGGTGAGGGTGATGCGGCCGGCGGCCACGTCGGGCAGCAGCTCCTCGACGAAGCGGGCGCCCACGAGCCCGTAGCCGATGAGGACGATCCTGAGCGGTGCGGTCATGCGGGGGCTCCGGCTTCCACGAGGCGCGTGACGCGCACGAGGTTGGTCTTGAACTCGGGCATGGACGAGACGGGGTCGACGGCGTCGGACGTGAGGAGGTTCGCCGCCTGGTCGTCGCCGTAGTGGAACGGGAGGAACACGGCATCCGGTCGGATGTCGGCGGTGAGGCGCGCCCGTCCGTGCACCGAGCCGAGGTTGTTGGCGATCTCGACGGGATCGCCGTCCGCGATGCCGAGGCGTTCGGCGGTCGCCGGGTGCAGGGACGCCCGGAGCTCGGGCTGCGCGTCGAGCAGTTCGGGGACCCGGCGGGTCTGGGCGCCGCTCTGGTAGTGCTCGAGCAGCCGGCCGGTCACGAGCGTGACCTCGCCGGGCCCCGGCGCCGGGTGCGCCGCCGCCCGGGGGGACACGGCGACGAGGCGCGCCCGGCCGTCGTCGTGCGCGAACCGGTCCGCGAAGAGCCGCGGCGTGCCGGTGCCGCCGCGCGGGTACGGCCAGTACGCCTCGGCGCCGGAGTCGAGGAGCGCGTAGTCGATGCCCGAGTAGTCGGCGATGCCGCCCTCCGACGCGAGGCGCAGCTCCTCGAAGACGGCCTCGGGGTCGGTGTCGAACCGGGCCGCGGAGCCGAGCCGGCGGGCGAGCTCGTGCAGGACCCGGAGTTCGTCGCGGGCGCCGGGCGGCGGCTCGAGCGCGCGGCGTCGACGGATGACGCGTCCCTCGAGGTTCGTCATGGTGCCCTCCTCCTCGGCCCACTGCAGCACCGGCAGCACGACGTCGGCGAGCGCCGCCGTCTCCGAGAGGACGAAGTCGCAGACGACGAGCAGGTCGAGCGCATCCACGGCGCGGCGCACGGCGCCCGCGTTGGGGGAGGACACGACGAGGTTCGACCCGTGGACGAGGAGGGCGTGGACGCCGTCGGGCCGACCGAGCGAGGCGAGGAGTTCGATCGCCGGCACGCCCGGTCCCGGGAGGTCGTCGGCGTCGACGCCCCACACCGCGGCGACGTGGGCACGTGCCGCGGGGTCGGTGATCTTCCGGTATCCGGGGAGCTGGTCGCACTTCTGCCCGTGCTCGCGACCGCCCTGCCCGTTGCCTTGGCCGGTGAGCGTGCCGTAGCCGCTGCCGGGACGACCGGGCAGCCCGAGCAGGAGCGCGAGGTTGATGGCGGCGGTGGCGGTGTCGGTGCCGTCGACGTGCTGCTCGACGCCGCGACCCGTGAGCACGAAGGTGCTCCCGTCGCTGGCGAGGCGACGTGCGAGGCGCCGCAGCGTCGTCGCGGGCACGCCGGTCACGGCCTGCACGCGCTCGGGCCACCACGGGGCGACGCTCCGCCGCACCGCGTCGTAGCCGCTGGTGCGTTCGGCGACGTAGGCCGTGTCGACGAGCCGTTCGGCGATGACGACGTGCGCGAGTCCGAGGAGCAGGGGGAGGTCGGTGCCCGGCGCCGGTTGCACGTGCAGGCCGCGCCCGTCGTCGGTGAGCTTCGCGGTCGCCGTCCGCCGCGGGTCGACGACGATGAGCCCACCCGCGGCCTGCGCGCCCGCGAGGTGCCCGATGAACGGCGGCATGGTCTCGGCGACGTTCGTGCCGAGCAGCAGGATGGTCTCGGCGTCGTCGAGGTCGGCCAACGGGAACGGCAGGCCGCGGTCGACGCCGAAGGCACGGTTGCCGGCCGCGGCCGCCGACGACATGCAGTACCGGCCGTTGTAGTCGATGCGGCTGGTGCCGAGCGCCAGGCGCGCGAACTTGCCGAGCAGGTACGCCTTCTCGTTGGTGAGTCCGCCGCCGCCGAAGACGCCCACCGCGTCGGCACCGTGGCGTGCACGGATGTCGCGGAGCCGGCCGGCCACCAGGTCGAGCGCCTCGTCCCAGCTCGCCTCGTGCAGGGCGCCGTCGGCGCCCCGCACGAGCGGGGCGCCGAGGCGGGACGGGGCGCGGAGCAGCTCCGCCGAGGTCCAGCCCTTCTTGCACAGCCCGCCGCGATTCGTCGGGAACTCGCGGCCCGCGACCGTGACGGGCGGAGCGTCGGTCGGCGCGGCAGCGCCGGAGGCATCCGTCGGGGTGAGGGTCATCGCGCACTGCAGCGCGCAGTACGGGCAGTGGGTGGGGGCGGGCCGGTCGGTCATGCGCGCTCGATTCAGATCTTCTGCTCGCGGAGGTGGCGGGGGCGCACGTACACGGCCCACGTGACGGCGAGGAGGACGAGGTACCCGACGACGAAGCCGGTGAACGCCGCCGCGTAGGCGCCGGTCGCCTGGAACGAGAGGTTCAGCGCCTGCGGGATGAGGAATCCGCCGTACGCGCCGATCGCCGAGATGAGCCCGAGTGCCGCGGCCGCCTTGCGTTGGGTGGACACGTCGCCGGCGCCGTGGGCGGACCGCATCGCGAACACGATCGGCACCATGCGGTAGGTCGAGCCGTTGCCCACGCCCGCCGTCGCGAAGAGCAGCAGGAACAGCCCGAGGAACACCCAGAAGCTGCCGAGGGGGAGGGTCGCGAGCACCGCGAGCGTGATGACCGCCATGGCCGCGAACGCGACCATCGTGATGCGAGCGCCGCCGAACCGATCCGAGAGTCGGCCGCCGTAGGGCCGGGCGAGGGAGCCGACGAGGGCGCCGAGGAACGCGAGGGAGACCGTCGCCCCGAGCACGCCGATGGTGGAGAACTCGGGGAACTGGTCGGCGATGAGCTTCGGGAAGACGCTCGCGAAGCCGATGAACGAGCCGAACGTGCCGATGTAGAGCAGGGCCAGCAGCCACAGGTGCGGCTCCTTCAGGGCGGCGGCCGAGCCCGAGAGGTCGGCCTTGGCGTTGGCGAGGTTGTCCATGTACCGCCATGCCCCGAACATCGCCAGGAGGATGAACGGCACCCAGATCCAGCCGGCCACCGGCAGGTTCAGCGTCGCGCCCGCGCCGATCGTGATGACGACCGGAACCGTGAACTGGGCGACGGCCGCGCCGAGGTTGCCGCCGGCCGCGTTCAGGCCGAGCGCCCAGCCCTTCTCGCGCTGGGGGTAGAAGAACGTGATGTTCGACATCGAGCTGGCGAAGTTGCCCCCGCCGAACCCGGCGAGCGCCGCCGCGAGGAGGAGCACCCAGAACGGGGTGTCGGGGTTCGAGACGGTCACCGCGAGCATCACGGCCGGCACGAGGAGCAGCCCGGCCGAGACGATGGTCCAGTTCCGCCCGCCGAAGATCGGGACCAGGAACGAGTACGGGATGCGCAGCGTGGCTCCGACGAGGCTCGGGATCGAGATGAGCCAGAAGATCTCGCTCGTGGTGAGCTGGAAGCCGGCCGCGGGAAGGGCCACCGCGACGATGCTCCAGAGCTGCCAGACGACGAACCCGAGGAACTCGGCGAAGATCGACCAGTTGAGGTTGCGCCGGGCGACGCGACGGCCCTCGCGCTCCCATTGCGCGGTGTCCTCGGGGTCCCACCCGTCGATCCAGCGGCCGGGGCGGCGGGTCAGCGCGCCCGGCGCGGGGGCGGGCGGGGCGGTGGTCGGCGCGGCGGATGCGGCGCTCGGGGGAGCGGTCTGCAGGATCTCGGTCATCGGTGCCTCCGGGGATGTCGGTCACGGGGTCGAGCTGGTGCAGGCGACGCTATCCGCGGCGTGTTTCCCGGGTTCGCGCGGGTCGTGAACAGTGCGTCTCCACCTGCTCACCCGGATCGGATGCCGCTGTGAGGTCGTGGTCACGCATCGATCCGGTATCCCCGCTTGACCACGGTGGCGATCAGTCCGGGGACGCCGAGCGACTGCCGGAGGCGGCTCAGCGCGACCTCGAGCGCGTGCTCGTCGCCCGCGCCCGGCATCCCCGCGGCGAGGCGGTCGCGAGCGACCACCGAGCCGCGCGCCACGACGAGCGGGCGCAGGATCGAGAGCGCGACGGGGGCGAGCGGGATGCGGCGTCCGGCCACCTCGGCGACCGATCCGCGCAACGCGAGCGGCCCGTGCCGCGTCTCGACGCGGATGACGCGCGTCGACTCGAGGTGCTCGCACACCTGCCGGATCATGGCGCCCATCCGATACCGCTCCGGTTGCAGCGGGACGATGCCGGCCGCGAGCAGCGGCGCCGCGGTGACCGGGCCGACGGCGGCCGCGACGACGGGCCCGCACATCGCATCGACGAGGTCGTCGTACCGGCCGCGCGCCTCGGCCGCCATGAACAGCGCGTGGACGGCGGGCGCGCTCGTGAACGTGATGGCGTCGAGGCCGCCCGTGCAGGCGGCCTCGATGAGCCGGTCGACGCGCTCGTCGGCCACGTCCGGGTCGAGCCAGCGGTACGGCTCGACCGTGAGGACGCGGGCGTGCGCCCGACGGAGCCGGTCGAGCGCCGACGGCGGGAGGTAGCCGTGGAGCTGCACCGCGATCGTGAGCCCGGCCGGGTGCTTGGCGAGCACTTCGTCGATGAGCGACTCGGTGGTCTCCTCGGCGCTCATGCCGACGTCGTCGAGGCCCGCGGCGCGGATGCCGCCGCGCGCCTTCGGGCCGCGCACGAGGATCGCGGTGTCGCGCAACGCGTCGACCAGGTCGTCGCCGAGCCCCGCGGCATCCGCCACCTCGAACCAGCGGCGGACCCCGTAGGCGGTCGTCGCGAGCAGCACGTCGGGCCGGGCGTCGATGATGGCGCGCGTGTCGGCGATGACGGGTTCGTCGGAGCTCGCGTTCGCCATCCGGATCGTCGGGGCATGGACGACCTGGGCGCCGCGGCGCACGAACGCGTCGATGAGGTCGCCCGACCGGCGGTCGCTCGTCACGCCGATGCGGAAGCCCTCGAGCTGGTCGGGCCGGAAGCCGATGGCGCACTCCGCCTGGTCGGTCATGCGGCGGCTCCCGCGAACCCTGCCGCTCGCTCCATGAGCTGGACGGCGTCGGCGTGGCCGTCGTGCGCGAGCCGGACGACCTCGCCGACGACGATGACCGCCGGCGACTCCACCCCGGCGAGGCCGGCCGCCGTGACGATGCCGCCCAGGTCGGCGACCGTCGTGCGCTGGTCGCATCGGAAGCCGCGCTCGACGATCGCGACCGGTGTGGAGGCGCGCATGCCGTGCCGGGCCAGTCCGGCCGCGAGCATGGGGAGGGTGTTCACGCCCATGAGCACGACCACGGTGCCGCCGAGCCCCGCGAGGTGGCGGAGCTCGTCGTCGGTGAGCGGTGCGTGCCCCGAGACGACCGTGAAGAGTCGGCTCACGCCGCGATGCGTCAGGGGGATGCCGGCCGCGCCGGGGACCGCGACCGCGCTCGTGACGCCGGGGACGACCTCGACCGGCACGCCGGCGCGATGGCAGGCGAGCACCTCCTCGCCGCCGCGCCCGAACACGTAGGGGTCGCCGCCCTTGAGTCGCACCACGTGGCGTCCGGCGAGGGCGTGGGCGACGAGCAGCGCCTCGATCTCGCCCTGCGGCATCGCGTGGTGCCCGGGCTGCTTGCCGACGTCGACGAGCTCGGCATCGGGCGCGAGCTCGGCGAGACGCCCGTGCGGCGCGAGACGGTCGTAGAGCACGATGTCCGCCGCCCCGAGGGCGCGGACCGCGGCGACGGTGAGCAGCTCCTCCCGACCGGGGCCGCCCCCGACGAGCGTCACCCGGCCGGTCACGCGCCCGCTCCGCGCGTGGGGATCGTCGGGCCGGAGACGAGGACCGCCTCGCCCCGCGCCAGCTCCTCGGGGGTGGCCGGGCGGTACTGGCCGCGTTCCTCGACGCGTGCGAGGGGCTGCGCGGCCGCCTCGGGCGCGTTCACGAACGAGCGGAAGCGGCGCAGCCGGTCGGGGTCGGCGAGCGTGGCCGCCCACTCGTCCTCGTACGTGTCGACGTGCCGGGCCATCGCGGCCTCGAGGTCGGCCGCGAGGCCGAGCGAGTCGTGCACGACGACGTCGCGCACGTGGTCGAGTCCGCCGTCGAGGTCCTCGATCCAGCGTGCGGTGCGCTGCAGCCGGTCGGCGGTGCGGACGTAGTACATGATGTACCGGTCGAGGTAGCGCAGCAGGGTCTCGTCGTCGAGGTCGCTCGCGAGCAGCTGGGCGTGCGCCGGCTGGAACCCGCCGTTGCCCCCGACGTAGAGGTTCCATCCCTGCTCGGTCGCGATCACGCCGACGTCCTTGCCGCGCGCCTCGGCGCACTCGCGCGCGCAGCCGGAGACGCCGAACTTCAGCTTGTGCGGGGAGCGGAGCCCGCGATAGCGCAGCTCGAGCCGGATCGCCATCGCGACGGAGTCCTGCACGCCGTAGCGGCACCACGTCGAGCCGACGCAGCTCTTCACGTTCCGCAGCGCCTTGCCGTAGGCCTGGCCCGACTCGAAGCCGGCGTCGACGAGCCGCTTCCAGATCTCCGGCAACTGGTCGAGCCGCGCGCCGAAGAGGTCGATGCGCTGGCCGCCGGTGATCTTCGTGTAGAGCCCGAAGTCCGTCGCGACCTGCGCGATGACCGCGAGCTTCTGCGGGGTGATCTCGCCGGCCGGGATGCGCGGCACGACCGAGTACGTGCCGTCCTTCTGCATGTTCGCCATGGCGCGGTCGTTGGTGTCCTGCAGTCCGCCGCGGCCGCCGTCGAGGATGTACGAGCCGTGCTGGGCGGCGAGGATCGACGCGACGACGGGCTTGCAGACGTCGCATCCGCGGCCCGTGCCGAGCCGGGCGACGATGTCCTCGAACGAGGCGAGCTCGAGCACGCGGACGGACTCGAAGAGCTCCTGCCGCGAGATCGCGAAGTGCTCGCAGAGGGCTCGCGAGATCGCGCGGCCGGACTTGGCCAGCTCGGCCTCGAGCAGCTTCTTCACGAGGGGCACGCAGGAGCCGCACTGGGTGCCCGCGCGCGAGCACCCCTTCAGCGCCCCGAGTTCGGCGCATCCCTCCGCGTGCGCGCCGTGGGCGCCGTTGACGGCGTCCCGGATGGTGCCGGCGGCGACGTTGTTGCACGCGCACACGAGGGCGGATGCCGGGAGCTCGTCGCCCGCGGGCGCCTCCATGCCCGACGCCGAGAGGTACGCGGCGGGCTCGCCCGACAGCTCCGTGCCGAGCAGCGGTCGCAGCGACGCGTACGGCGACGCGTCACCCACGAACACGCCGCCGAGCAGCGTCCTGGCGTCGTCCGTCACCACCAGCTTCTGGTAGAGCCCGCGCGCCGGGTCGGCGTAGACGATCTCGAGCGCGTGCTCGGTGCGCGCGAGGGCGTCGCCGAAGCTCGCGACGTCGACGCCGGCGAGCTTCAGCTTGGTCGCGTCGTCGACGGTCGTGAACTCGGCGGCGCCGCCGAGCAGCCGGTCGGCGACGACCTCGGCCATCGCGTTGGCCGGGGCGACGAGGCCCGTGCAGCGGCCCTCGAAGCTCGCGACCTCGCCGATCGCCCAGACGTCCGGCACGGATGCCGCGCACGCGGTGTCGATCGCGACCCCGCCCCGCGGGCCGAGCTCGAGCCCCATCGCCCGAGCCAGCTCGTCGCGCGGGGCGATCCCGATCGCGAACACGACGAGGTCGGCGTCGACGCGGCGGTCGTCGGTGAGCTCCACCCCCACGACGCCGCCGCTGCTCGTGAGCACCTTCGCGGGGCGGACCCCGAGGTGCAGGTCGATCCCCTGGCCGGCGATGATGCGGCCGAGCGCGCGTCCGGCGCCCTCGTCGAGCTGGGCGGACATGAGCCACCGACCGGAGTGCACGATCGCGGCATCCGCCCCCAGCTTCGCGAGGCCGCCGGCGGCCTCGAGCCCGAGCAGGCCGCCGCCGGCGACGACCACGCGCGGCGCCCGGCCGAGGCGCTCGGCGAGCGAACGGGTCTCGGCGACGAGCGCGTCGACGTCGTCGATCGTGCGGTAGACGCGGGCGTGCTCGCTCCCGGGGAGGTCGGGGACGGGCGCGCTCGACCCGGTCGCGAGCACCAGGTCGTCCCACCGCAGCTCGAGTCCGCTCGAGGTGACGGCCACGCGGTTCGCGCGGCTCACCTCGACGACGCGCTCGCCGGTGATCAGGCGGACGTGCCCGTCGTCCCACGGCGTGTCCGGAAGCGTGAGATCGGTGCTCGCGTCGGCCAGGCGGGTGCTGAGCGCCACGCGGTCGTAGGGCGCCCACGGCTCCTCGCCGACCACCGTGACCCGCAGGCGACGGTCGGTGTCGCGGGCGTGGAGGCTGTCGGCGAGGCGATGCGCGGCCGGGCCGCCGCCGACGATGACGACGTGGCGCGCGCCCGCCGCGGCGTTCGCGGTCTCGTTCATGCTGGCCTCCCGGTCTCAGGTTGTCGGCGAGCGTACGGCCGGGCCGTTTCCGTCCTGTTTCGCGGTCGTAACGCAACCGCTCGGGGACCTCGCACCGCGGATCGGGCGACGTGAGGCCGGTTTCACCCGTCGGAAACACGGCGGGCGCGCCGCGGGAAACACGCCGTGCCTAGCGTGAGGGGCACCGAGACCGAGGGAGCCGGAGATGACGTCGACCATCGAGCTGACGACCGCATGGGTCCGCGCCTGCGCGGTGTCCGACCTGGAGCCCGGCTGGGGCGAGGTCGCGCTGATCGGCGCGCGGCAGGTCGCCCTCATCCGGGTCGCCGAGCAGGAGGTGTACGCGGTGGACCACCACGACCCGCACACGAGCGCGCCCGTCATGGCGCGCGGCATCGTCGGATCGCGCGGCGACCGGCCCACCATCGCGTCGCCGCTGCACAAGCAGGTCTACGACCTCGGCACGGGCGAGTGCTTCACCGATCCCGCGCTGTCGCTGCGCACGTACCGCACGCGCGTCGTCGGCGGCATGCTGGAGGTCGAGCTCGACGGATGACGCGGGGAGACGGGCGGGCCGTCAGCCGCGCTGCGTGAGCACGATCGGGTCGCCGTCGGTCACCGCGATGGTGTGCTCGGAGTGCGCGCCGCGCGAGCCGTCGGCGCTGCGCAGCGTCCACCCGTCGGGGTCGGTGAAGATGCGATCGGTGGTCTGCAGGAACCACGGCTCGATGGCGACCACGAGGCCCGGCTTCAGCGGGAGGCCTCGACCGGGGCGGCCGTTGTTCGGGATGTGCGGGTCGCCGTGCATGGTGCGCCCCACGCCGTGGCCGCCGAAGTCGGTGTTGATCGAGTAGCCCTCGGCCTTCGCGACGTCGGCGATCGCCCGCGAGATGTCGCCGATGCGGTTGCCCGGTCGCGCGGCGGCGATGCCGGCGTCGAGGGCTCGACGCGTCGTGTCGATGAGCCGCAGGTCCTCCTCCCGCGGCGTGCCGACGACGAACGAGATCGCCGAGTCGGCCACCCAGCCGTCGACGGATGCCGCGAAGTCGAGGGTCAGCAGGTCGCCGTCCTGCAGCGCGTAGTCGTGGGGGAGGCCGTGCAGGACGGCGTCGTTCACGGACGTGCAGATCACCTTGCCGAACGGGCTCGCGCCGAACGAGGGGTGGTAGTCGATGTAGCAGCTCGTCGCGCCCGCCGCGCGGATCATCTCGTGTGCCAGCGCGTCGAGCTCGAGCAGGTTCACGCCGGGCGCCGCGGCCTTCGACGTCGCCTCCAGCACGCTCGCGACGAATCGGCCGGCCGGCCGCATCTGCTCGATCTCCGCAGGGGTCCTCAGTTCGATCACGTCACCCATTCTGTCGGGTCCGCCCTGAGTGAACACCCGGCGACCGGTCGGGCGGGCGCGGGTACGCTGGCGGCATGCTGATCCGTCGCGCCTTCTACCGGTGGCAGTTCATCGCTGCGATCGTGCTCCCGGTCTGGCTGCTGATCGGCTACGCGATCTTCGGCTCGAGCGGTTGGGGCGTCATCGGCCTGATGTTCGCCGCGCCGATCGCCTTCGTCTCCCTCGGGATCGTCGCCCTCGTCATCGCCGCGCGGCCCGACGTGCGCCGGGCCAAGGCGGTCGACTGGGCGGATGTCGCGGTCCTCGGCGTCTGGCACCTGCTCATCATCGCCGCGGGCGTCTACGGACCGACGGGCATCACATTCGCGATCCTCGCCATGGTCGGCGCCATCGCGGCCTTCTGGTACGCCGTCTGGCGGCTGCTCAGCGACGGGGCGCGACGCGTGCGCGCCACGATGGAGGAGTACGAGCGCCTCGCGTCGTCGGGCCGCGCGCCCGGCGCGGGCATCCCCGGCCAGGCCCGGACGCCGCGTGCCGAGGACGGCGGCGAGGTCATCGTGGTCCGCGAGGAGCGCTCGTGGGAGGAACGCCGCGACTGAGCGGTCGTCCGTCGACGCTCGCGCGCGGCATCCGTCACCGGATTTTGGCCGTGGGCCCGCTGATCTGGCAGAATGGACGATTGTGCCGCCGCAGGACTCTGCCTCCGGGGAGCACGCACGGCGCGACCACGTTCGCGCGAGGCGGCACCAGACACTTCCATCCATGATCCGCGTTCGACCGGTGGCGGGCGCAGAGAGCGAACCATCATGCACATCCTCGACCACGTCGACGCCGCGAGCCTCCGCTCGGACATCCCCGACTTCCGCCCCGGCGACACCGTCAAGGTCCACGTCAACATCGTCGAAGGCAACCGCTCGCGCATCCAGGTCTTCCAGGGCGTCGTCATCGGCCGCCAGGGCGAGGGCGTCCGCGAGACCTTCACCGTCCGCAAGATCAGCTTCCAGGTCGGCGTCGAGCGCAAGTTCCCGGTCCACTCGCCGGTGATCGACCGCATCGAGGTCGTCACCCGCGGTGACGTCCGTCGCGCGAAGCTGTACTACCTGCGCGAGCTGCGCGGCAAGAAGGCCAAGATCAAGGAGAAGCGCGACAACTGATCGGCATTCCGCCGGCGCACGCGTCATCCGCTCGAGCTCCCCGCCCCTAGACTGGGTCGGGGAGCTCGAGCCATTTCATGACTGAAGACACACGCACCACGCGCGACGAACGCGCCACCTCCGAGACGCCGTCGCGCCGTCGGAGCGTCCTGCTGTTCCTGCGCGACCTGCTCGTGATCTTCGTGGTCGCGGTCCTGGTCTCGTTCCTCATCAAGACGTTCCTCATCCGGTCCTTCTTCATCCCGTCGCAGTCGATGGAGCAGACCCTCGTGCAGGACGACCGGATCATCGTCAACCAGCTCGTGCCCGAGCTCTCGGCGATCGAACGCGGCGACGTCGTCGTGTTCAAGGACCCGGGCGGATGGCTGCCCGCCCGCGTCGAGGAGGAGCAGCCCCCGGTGGTCGCGGCCGTCGACTGGTTCCTCGCGTTCGTGGGGCTGTCGGCCCCCGACTCGAACGACCACCTCGTCAAGCGCGTCATCGGCCTGCCCGGCGACACCGTGGTGTGCTGCAACGCGCTCGGCCAGATGACCGTCAACGGCGTCCCGCTCGACGAGCCCTACGTCGCGCTGCCCCCCGGCGAGACGAAGGTCTCCCGCGACGACTTCGAGGTCGTCGTGCCCGAGGACTCCCTGTGGGTCATGGGCGACAACCGCTACAACTCCAAGGACTCCCGCTACAACACCGAGACCCCGCTGAAGGGCTTCGTGCCGACCGACAACGTCGTCGGCCGGGCCGTGGTCGTCAGCTGGCCGATCTCGCACTGGACCTTCCTCGACAACTACCCCGAGGTGTTCGCCGGCGTCGACGAGGGAGCCGAGTGAGGTGAGCCCCGCGGGCGTGCCGTCGTTGCGGATCGAGCGCGAGCTGCTGGCCGGGGGAGCCCCCGTCGTCCTCGCGTGCGACGAGGTGGGGCGGGGCGCCCTGGCCGGGCCCGTCGCGGTCGGCATGGTCGTCATCGACGCCTCGGTGAAGCGGATGCCGGCGGGCCTGCGCGACTCGAAGCTCCTGCCAGAGCCGAAGCGGCAGCTGCTCGCACCCCGGGCCGCCTCGTGGGTGCTCGCCTCGGCGGTCGGCGAGGCCAGCGCCGAGGAGATCGACCGGCTCGGCATCATGGCGTGCCTCGGCCTCGCCGGAGCGCGGGCGTTCGCCGCGCTGGGCATCGACCGCGGCCTCGTGGCGGGTGCGCCGCTGCTGCTCGACGGCAACTACGACTGGCTCAGCCAGTCCATCGAGCACCGCGCCCAGGTCATCACCCGGATCAAGGCCGACCGCGACTGCGCGTCGGTGTCGGCGGCATCCGTCATCGCCAAGGTGCATCGCGACACGGGGATGCGCCGCGCCCACGACGACACCCCGCTCTACCACTGGCACGAGAACAAGGGCTATTCGAGCCCGGCGCACTTCGCCGCGATCGCCGAGCACGGGCCCAGCGGCCTGCACCGGCGCACCTGGCTGCACGAGCGGCCGGCAGAAGCGGCGCCGTCGCTGTTCGACCTCGAAGTAGGATGATCAGCGATGGATGAGGACGAGTTCGAAGACTACGACCGTGAAGTGGAGCTCGCGCTCTACCGCGAATACCGCGACATCGTCTCGCAGTTCAAGTACGTGGTCGAGACCGAGCGTCGCTTCTACCTCGCGAACGAGGTCGAGCTGGTGCGCCGAGACACCGAGCACGACTTCTACTTCGAGCTGTCGATGAAGGACGTCTGGGTGTGGGACGTCTACCGGGCCGACCGGTTCGTGAAGTCGGTGCGCGTGCTGACCTTCAAGGACGTGAACGTCGAGGAACTGGCCACGCGCGAGTTCGAGCTGCCGAAGGACCTCGCGCTCGAGGAGTAGCCCGGAGCCGGTCCCTCGCCGCGAGCGGTCCTCCACAGGGCCCTGATCCGGCGGATCCTCCGCGCCGGGCGGCGATCGGCGCTCGGGGGTCCTTGCGGACCGCGACGCTGGGCGCATGGCCCACAACACGGAACTCGGTCGGCACGGCGAGCAGGTCGCCGCCGACCATCTCGAGGCGCGCGGCATGCGCGTCATCGACCGCAACTGGCGGTGCAGCCACGGCGAGCTCGACCTGGTGCTGCGCGACGGCGACGAGACGGTGTTCGTCGAGGTGAAGACCCGAGCCGGTGCCGGCTACGGTCACCCCTTCGAGGCGATCACCGCGCGCAAGCTCGCGCGACTCCGACGCCTCGCGCTCGCGTGGTGCGAGGCGAGTTCGACGCCCACCGGGCGGATCCGGATCGATGCGGTCGCGGTGTTCGCCCCGGCCGCCGCGCCCGCCGTCGTCGAGCATCTCGAGCGGATCGCCTGATGCCCGTCGCACGCACGCACGCCATCGCGCTCGTCGGACTCACCGGCTCGGTCGTCGAGGTCGAGGCCGACCTGTCCAGCCACCTGCCCGCGCTCGTCATCATCGGGCTGCCGGATGCCGCGCTCGGAGAGGCGCGCGAACGCGTCCGCTCGGCCGCGAGCAATGCCGGCTGCCCGCTGCCGCCGCGTCGCCTCACGGTGAACCTCTCGCCGGCGTCGCTGCCGAAGCACGGGTCGGGTTTCGACCTGGCCATCGCCCTCGCGTGCCTCGCCGCGGCCGGGACCATCTCGCGCGAATCGGTCGAGCGGTTCGTGCACCTCGGCGAGCTCGGCCTCGATGGTCGACTGCGGCCGACGCACGGCATCCTCCCGGCGGTCCTCGCCGCGGCCCGCGCCGGGCACGATCGGGTCATGGTGCCGCTGGCGAACGCCGACGAGGCGCGACTCGTGCCCGGCGTCGAGATCGTGGCGGTCTCGTCACTGCTCGAAGCCGCGGTGCGCCACGGCGGGGAGTTCGACCTGTCGGCCTGCGACGCCGACGAACCCGTGCGGCACGGTGGCGACACCGCCGACGTGTCCGCGCCGGGTCCTGCCGGGGGCGACCTCGCCGACGTCGTCGGCAACCCGGAGGCGGTCGAGGCGCTGCTCATCGCCGCGGCGGGCGGCCACCACCTGCTGATGGCCGGACCGCCGGGCGCCGGCAAGACGATGCTCGCCTCCCGGCTGCCGGGCATCCTGCCCGACCTGACGCCGGATGCCGCCCTCGAGGTGGCGTCGCTGCGCTCGCTCGCCGGCGAGCGCATCGGCGGCACGCTGTCCGTGCGGCCGCCGTTCGAGGCGCCGCACCACACCGCGAGCGCCGCGGCGATGGTCGGTGGCGGCAGCCGCGGCATCCGACCCGGCGCTGCCGCACGCGCGTCCCACGGGGTGCTCTTCCTCGACGAGGCGCCGGAGTTCCCCTCGTCCGTGCTCGATGCCCTGCGGCAACCGCTCGAGTCCGGCGAGATCACCATCCACCGGGCGAACGCCGTCGCGACGTTCCCCGCTCGGTTCCAGCTCGTGCTGGCCGCCAACCCCTGCCCGTGCGGCGGCGGTGAGCGCGTCGCCGACGCCTGCGCGTGTCCGCCGGCCACCAAGCGCCGGTACTTCGCGCGCATCTCGGGCCCTCTGCTCGATCGGGTCGACCTGCGGCTGGAGGTCAACCGGCTGACGCCCGCGATGCTCCGGATGGGTCCGGGCGACGACCTGGGCAGGTCGGTGACGACCACGGCGCAGGCGCGGGAACGGGTGCTGCGCGCGCAGGAGGCCGCCGCGCGTCGCTACGCCGGGACGCCGTGGCGCACCAACGCCCAGGTGCCCGGGCCGTGGCTGCGCGGCGAGGGCCGGATGCATCCCGGTGGCGTCGCCACCCGGGCACTCGACTTCGCGCTCGAACGCGGCGGGGTGACGATGCGCGGGTACGACCGGGTGCTCAAGGTCGCGTGGACCGTCGCGGACCTCGAGGGCGCCGCCCGTCCCGACGCGCAGCACGTCGGCCGGGCCCTCGGCCTCCGATCGGGGCTCGCCGCATGAGCGCGCTCGAGCGGACGGTGGACGCCTCGGCGGCCGAGCTCGCCGCCGTGCGGCCGGCCGGGTCCGACGTCGATCCCCGCGCGTGCGCCGCCGCCGCCACGCTGGGCTTCGTGTCCGAGCCGGGCGACGGCGTGCTCGGGCGCCTGGTCGCCGCGCTCGGAGCGATCCGGACGGCCGAGCTCCTGCTCGACGACCGGCCCGCGGCCGAGGTGACGGGTGAGGCGGGGGAGCACGGCGCCGCGGTGTCCGTCCACGAGGTCGCGGCGGGCCTCCAGCGCTGGCGGCCGCGACGCGACCACGCCGCGTTCGCACGCGGACTCGCGCAGGCCGCACGCGTCGGGGCGCGCCTCGTGCTGCCCGCCGATCCGGAGTGGCCGGACGGCGTGGACGATCTCGGCGTACACGCCCCTCTGGCGCTGTGGCTGCGCGGAGACGTGGCATCGCTCACCCGGCGGCTGTCCATCGCGCTCGTGGGGGCCCGCGCGGCGACGGGGTACGGCGAGCACGTCGCCGTCGAGGCGGCCGCGGGGCTCGTGGACCGCGGGTTCTGCATCGTCTCCGGAGGCGCGTACGGGATCGACGGCACCGCGCACCGCTCGGCGCTCGCGAGCGGCGGCACCACGGTCGCGTTCCTCGCCGGCGGCGTCGACCGCTTCTATCCCGTCGGTCACGAGGCGCTCCTGGCTCGCATCGCGGAGACCGGCGCCGTCGTGTCCGAGATGCCGTGCGGCGCGGCTCCCACGCGCTGGCGGTTCCTCCAGCGCAATCGGCTCATCGCCGCGGCGGCGCAGGCCACGGTCGTGCTCGAGGCGGGCATGCGCTCGGGATCGCTGAACACGGCGGGCCACGCCGCCGCGCTCGGGCGTCCCCTCGGAGCCATGCCGGGACCGGTGACCAGCCCGGCGTCGGCCGGGTGCCACCGGTTGCTGCGCGAGTTCGACGCGGTGTGCGTGACGGATGCCGCGCAGATGGCCGAACTCGTGGGCGCGGTCGGCTCGCCCGACGCCGCCGGACCTGAGGCGGGTTCCACCGCGCCGCGCGCGATCGAGCTGCTCACCTCCGACGAGCGGCGCGTGCTGGACGCCCTCGGCGTGCGTCGGGCGCGCACCGTCACCGAGCTCGCCACGCGCAGCGGTATCGGCACGGGGGCGGTGCTCGGGGCGCTGGGGGCGCTCGACGCGACCGGGCTGGCCCGACGCGTCGACGACGGCTGGGTTCGCCTCCGCTCGGCGTGACGCGGTGCCGACCGCCGGGGGTGGTCCTAGGCTGGCGTCGGAGGCAGCGATGGACCATCCCCGATTCGGCAGGTACCCGGCGGCGCGACACGTGATCGCCCACCTGAGCGACACGCATTTCCTCGCCGGCGGCGCTCCGCTCGGCGGTCGGGCCGACACCGTGGCGCACCTCGATCGGGCGGCACGGCAGCTCGGTCGGCTCGCCGGCGAGCTCGACGCGATCCTCGTCACGGGCGACGTCACCGACCTCGGCGAGCCCGATGCCTACCACCGGATCCGGGACGTCCTCGAACCGCTCGCCGAGGCCACGGGCGCCCGGCTCGTCTGGGTCATGGGCAACCACGACGAACGCGCGCCGTTCTCCGAGATCCTCCTCCGCGAGCCGCATGCCGGCGACGGGCCGGTGAACCGGGTGGTCGACCTCGACGGCCTCCGCATCATCGCCCTCGACACGAGCGTGCCGGGCTATCACCACGGCGTACTCGAATCCGAGACGCTCGACTGGCTCGCCGATCGACTCCGCGAGCCCGCACCGTACGGCACCGTGCTCGCGATGCATCACGCCCCGATCGCCACGCCGCTGTCCCTGATGGACGTGCTCGAGCTCCGCGGCCAGGACGCCCTCGCCGACGTGGTGCGGGGCACCGACGTCCGGCTGATCCTCGGCGGTCACCTGCACTATCCGACGCAGGGCACCTTCGCCGGGATCCCGGTCTCCGTGGCCGGGGCGCTCGCCTACACCATGGACCTCTCGGCGCCGCCGCTCGAACTCGTCGGCATCGACGGCGGGCACTCGTTCTCGATCGTGCACCTCTTCGACGACGGAGCGGTGACCTCCGTCGTGCCGGTGGGCTCGTACGCGGAGATCACGAGCTTCGGCGAGCAGTTCGTCCGCGAACTCGAGGCGCTCGACGACGAGGGCCGGCTCGAGCGCTTCTCGCGGAAGCGCGGAAGCGCGTCCGATGACTGAACTCCGGTTCGACGCGGCCGTGGACGACTACCTCGCCCACGTCCGGCACGAGCGCGGCTACTCCGACCACACGATCGACGCCTACGCCTCCGACCTCGCCGACCTCGGCCGGTTCGCCGGCGAGCGCGGCATCGACGACGTGGACCGCGTCGACCTCGACCTGCTGCGGGACTGGCTGTGGGCTGCCACCGAGCGCGGTCTGGCTCGATCGACGATCGCCCGGCGGGCGGCATCCGCTCGTGGGCTGGGCGCCTGGCTCGAACGCACGGGCGCCGTGGCGGCCGACCCTGCGGCGAGGCTCCGCGCACCGCGCGCCAAGCGCACCCTCCCGCGGGTGGTCGCCGCGCCCGCGGTGACGACGCTCATCGAGGGACTGCAGTCGGCCGCCGTCGACGGCGACCCGGTGGCGGTGCGCGACCTCGCGATCGTCGAGCTGCTCTACGCCTGCGGGCTCCGAGTCTCGGAACTCGTCGGGCTGGACGTCGACGACGTCGACCGGGGCAACCGCACCGTGCGCGTCGTCGGAAAGGGCTCGAAGGAACGCGTGGTGCCGTACGGAGCGCCGGCCGCCGCCGCGCTCGACCGGTACCTGGACCGCGCCCGCCCGGCGCTGCTCGTCTCCTTGGAGGATCGCGGCGGCACCGGCTCGACCGGCGGCCGGGCCGGCAGCCGGCCGATGGGGCACCCCGTATTCCTCGGCGTGCGCGGCGGGCGGCTGGGCGTTCGGGCCGTGCACCGACTGGTCGCGGGGCTCCTCGCCGACCTTCCCGGCTCCGGGCCCGCGGGACCCCACGCGTTCCGCCACAGCGCCGCGACGCACCTGCTCGACGGCGGCGCCGACCTCCGTGCGGTGCAGGAGTACCTCGGCCACGCGAGCCTGGGCACCACGCAGATCTACACGCACGTGTCGGCCGAGCGGCTCAAGCAGACCTACGCCACGGCCCACCCGCGGGCCTGATCACCCCGACAGCGGGAGGAGCACCGCGCGGGGGAGCCCGCCGAGGAACCACAGCGGGGACACGTACTCGCCGTGCACGCGGACGCCGAAGTGCACGCAGACCGCGTCACAGTGCCCGCCCGTCGTCGTGACGCCGACGGCCTGGCCGGCGGCGACCCGATCGCCGACCGCGACCGACGCCTCGACCGGCTCGATCGCACTCACCACGCCGCCGCCGTGGTCGATCGAGAGCACGTCGCGCCCGGCGACGGGACCGGCGAACGCCACGACGCCGTCGGCTGCGGCGCGCACCCCCGTGCCGGGAACGGCGGCCAGGTCGATGCCGCGATGACCGGCCGCGTACGGGGTCGGCGGCGCGAGGAACGGGGCGATCATGCGGACCGGAGGTTCGAGCGGCCACTCCCAGCGTGCCGCTCCGGGGCCGGGCGACGATGGCGGGGTCGAGGAGGGCGGGTCGCCCGCAGGCGGCCGCGCCGCGGCCGACCCGGTCGCCGCACCGGGCGCGACGACGAGGAGCGACGACACGAGGAGGAGGGCGAGCGCGCGGGGGAGCGGGGGCATGACGACGAGCGTCTCGCACGCGGCATCCGTTCGCCTCGACGACGTCGCGGGGCCGGTCGACCGGGCACCCGCAGGCGCCTGTGCAGGACCGGTCGGATCCCGCCCGCGTGATAGCATGTCCGGAGCGTCCCGCGCGTCGGGGCGACTACGCGTGCCCATTCGGCCACCGACTCCATTCAGTCCCGCTCGCAAGAGCCGGCGGAGCCGTGCCGGGCACCAGGGCTTCCGGCCGCCGGCCGGGGCGACAACTGAGAACAGAAGGAGTACGGCCATGGCCGTCGTCACCATTCGCCAGCTGCTCGACAGCGGCGTGCACTTCGGGCACCAGACCCGCCGTTGGAACCCGAAGATGAAGCGCTTCATCTTCACCGAGCGTTCCGGCATCTACATCATCGACCTGCAGCAGTCGCTCGCCTACATCGACAAGGCGTACGACTTCGTCAAGGAGACGGTCGCGCACGGCGGCACCATCCTCTTCGTCGGCACCAAGAAGCAGGCGCAGGAGTCCATCGCCGAGCAGGCCACCCGTGTCGGCCAGCCCTACGTGAACCAGCGCTGGCTCGGCGGCCTCCTCACGAACTTCACCACGGTCTCCAAGCGCCTCGCGCGCATGAAGGAGCTCGAGGAGCTCGACTTCGAGGGCACCACCTCGGGCTTCACCAAGAAGGAGCTGCTGCTCAAGAAGCGCGAGCTCGACAAGCTCCACAAGTCGCTCGGCGGCATCCGCAACCTCTCGAAGACGCCCTCGGCGCTCTGGGTCGTGGACACCAAGAAGGAGCACCTCGCGATCGACGAGGCCAAGAAGCTCGGCATCCCCGTCATCGGCATCCTCGACACCAACTGCGACCCCGACGAGGTCCAGTACCCGATCCCGGGCAACGACGACGCGATCCGCTCGGTGAGCCTGCTCACGCGCATCATCGCCGACGCCGCCGCCGAGGGCCTGATCCAGCGCCACCAGAAGCCTGAGGAGGGCCAGGAGGCCGAGCCGCTCGCCGAGTGGGAGCAGGAGCTCCTCCAGGCCGGCGCCGCCGAGACCCCCGCGCAGTCGTCGGCCGAGACCGAGCAGGTCGCCGGCACCGAGGCGGCCGCCGAGGCGGAGGCCTCCGAGGTCGTCGCCGAGGCGACCGAGGGCGAGTCGGCCGAGGCCGCGCCCGAGGCCGAGGCCGCACCGGCCGACGCCGAGTCCAAGTAAGACCACGAGTCCAGGAGACTGCCTGATATGGCCAACTTCACCCTCGAAGACGTCAAGAACCTGCGCGAGCGCCTCGGCACCGGCATGGTCGACACGAAGAACGCGCTCGTGGAGGCCGACGGTGACATCGAGAAGGCCGTCGAGATCCTCCGCCTGAAGGGCGCGAAGGGCAACGCGAAGCGTGCCGACCGCTCGACCGCCGAGGGCCTCGTCGCCGCCGTCGACAACGGCGACGGCACCGCCACCCTCATCGAGCTCGCCTGCGAGACCGACTTCGTCGCCAAGGGCGACAAGTTCGTCGCGCTCGCCGACCGTGTCCTCGCGGCCGTCGCCGCGGCACGCGCCGAGACCGTCGAGGCCGCCCTCGCCGCGCCGGCCGACGGCAAGACCGTCGCCGACGTGATCAGCGAGGAGGCCGCGATCCTCGGCGAGAAGGTCGAGCTGCGTCGTGTCCGCCTCGTCAAGGGCGAGAACTTCTCGATCTACCTGCACAAGACGTCGAAGGACCTGCCCCCGCAGGTCGGCGTGGTGCTCGGCTACGCCGGCTCCGACGCCGAGACCGCCCGCTCGGTCGCCCAGCACATCTCGTTCGCCGCTCCCGAGTACCTCACCCGTGAGGACGTCCCGGCCGAGGCCGTCGACAAGGAGCGCACGATCGTCGAGCAGATCACCCGCGAGGAGGGCAAGCCCGAGGCCGCCCTGCCGAAGATCGTCGAGGGTCGCCTCGGCGCCTACTTCAAGCAGGTCGCCCTGCTCGAGCAGGACTACGCCAAGGACAACAAGCTGTCCGTGGGCAAGGTCCTCTCGGACGCCGGCATCACCGTCTCCGACTTCGCCCGCTTCAAGGTCGGCGCGTAGGTCGTGACCTGGGAGCCCGGATCGCCTCGGCGATCCGGGCTCCTTTCCTGTGTCCGGCGTCGCCGCGCGGCGGCATCCGGGACACGGCTCGGACCGGCACTGCGCCGGGACCGGGCGAACCACTAGTTTTGACTCCCAAGGGGAAGGATCGGTCGCGGATGACGCAACGCAAGCGCAGGGTCATGCTCAAGCTGTCGGGTGAGGCGTTCGGCGCCGGCTCGCTCGGGGTGAACCCCGACGTGGTGAGCGCGATGGCACGCGAGATCGCGGATGCCGCACGCACCGTCGAGGTCGCGATCGTCGTCGGCGGCGGCAACTTCTTCCGGGGCGCCGAGCTCTCCGAGCGCGGCATGGACCGGGGCCGGGCCGACTACATGGGCATGCTCGGCACCGTCATGAACTCGCTCGCCCTCCAGGACTTCCTCGAGCAGGCCGGGGCGGAGACGCGCGTGCAGTCCGCGATCTCCATGACCCAGGTCGCCGAGCCGTACATCCCGCGGCGCGCCGAGCGCCACATGGAGAAGGGGCGCGTGGTCATCTTCGGCGCCGGCGCCGGCCTGCCCTACTTCTCGACCGACACCGTCGCCGCCCAGCGTGCGCTCGAGATCGATGCCGACGTGGTGCTCGTCGCGAAGAACGGCGTCGACGGCGTCTACTCCGACGACCCGCGCACGAACCCCGACGCGCGCAAGATCGACCGGATCAGCTACCAGGAGGCGCTGCAGCGCGGGCTGAAGGTGGTCGACTCGACGGCGTTCAGCCTCTGCATGGACAACGGCATGCCGATGGTGGTCTTCGGGATGCAGCCCGCCGGCAACGTCACCAAGGCCATCCTCGGCGAGGAGATCGGCACCGTCGTGAGCAACGGCGAGCCGTCCGTCGCTCGATAGACTGACCCGAGCCCGAGAGAAGGAGTTCCCGTGATCGCGGATGTTCTGTCCGAAGCAAGTGCACGCATGCAGAAGGCCGTCGAGGTCGCGAAGGACGATTTCGCGTCCGTCCGCACCGGGCGCGCCAACCCGCAGCTCTTCCAGAAGATCATGGTGAGCTACTACGGCACGCCGACCCCGCTGTCGCAGCTGGCGTCGCTCAACAACCCCGAGGCGCGCACGCTCGTCGTGACGCCCTACGACAAGAGCGCGCTGAAGGACATCGAGCAGGCGATCCGCGACACGCCGAACCTCGGAGCGAATCCGAGCAACGACGGCAACATCATCCGGGTCACGCTGCCCGAGCTCACCGAGGAGCGTCGCAAGGAGTTCGTCAAGATCGTCCGGTCGAAGGCGGAGGATGCGCGCGTGTCGGTTCGCAACATCCGTCGCAAGACCAAGGACGACCTCGACTCGCTCAAGGGCGAGGTCGGCGACGACGAGGTGAACCGCGCCGAGAAGGAACTCGAGCACATCACCAAGTCGCACGTCGACCAGATCGACGAGGCGCTGAAGCGCAAGGAAGCCGAGCTTCTCGAGGTCTGAGGTCACCATGACAGGCGTCCCCGAGGGGGAGCGTTCGGACGCCGGCGACCACGAGCACTCGTCGCGGGCGGAGTTCCGCGCGCAGATGCACCAGCGGCGCGTCGAGCTCGAGCGGCAGCTCGAGGCGTCGCGTGCCCAGTTCGACCAGGCGCAGGAGCGCATCAACGCGCGTACCGGACGCAACCTGTTCCTCGCGGTCGGCATCGGCGTGGTGTTCGGCGGCACGCTGCTGCTCAGCCTGCTGGTGATCAAGGAGCTCTTCATGGTCTTCGCGGTCGTCGTGGCCGCGTTCTCCAGTTCCGAGCTCGCCTCCGCCCTGCGCAACGGCGGCTACCGGGTGCCGCGCGTGCCGACCGTCGCGGTCGCGATCGTCGCCGTCCCGGTGGCCTACTACGGCGGAGGTGCGGGCCAGCTCGCCGCCGTGCTCGGCGGCATGCTGCTCGTCGTCCTCTGGCGCATCGCCGAGCAGGCCTCGCCCGCCGTGCGCACCGCCTCGAACGGCCTCGTCCGCGATCTCGGGGCCGTGCTCCTCGTCCAGGCGTACGTGGTGTTCCTCGCGACGTTCACGGTCGTGCTGACGGCCGCCGAGGGCGGCCAGTGGTGGACCCTGGCGTTCATCATCATCGCCGTGGCGGCCGACACGGGCGCGTACGCGTCCGGGCTCATGTTCGGCCGGCACCCGATGGCGCCCGTCATCAGCCCGAAGAAGACCTGGGAGGGCTTCGCCGGCGGCGCCCTCGCGAGCGTCGTGGCCGGCGTCATCCTCTCGATCTTCATGCTCGGGAACACCTGGTGGTTCGGGCTGATCTTCGGCGCGGCGATCTTCCTCACCGCGACCCTCGGCGACCTGGCCGAGTCCCTCATCAAGCGCGACCTCGGCATCAAGGACATGAGCTCGTGGCTGCCCGGGCACGGCGGCTTCCTCGACCGGCTCGACTCGATCCTCCCGTCGGCCGCCGTGGCCTTCGTGGCGTTCCGGGTGTTCGGTTGAGCGTGCGCGATACTGGTGCGGTGGATGCCACGTTCCCGCGCGCACGCAAGAACCAGCTCGGCTACAAGACGTCCGAGGTCGAGGAGTTCCTGCAGCGCGCCCGACGCGCCTACGACGGCCGGCCGCTGCCCGACGACGCCCCGCTCGACTCCGAGCGGATCCGGCTCACCGCGTTCGGGATGCAGAAGGGCGGGTACTCGACCGCCCACGTCGACGCCGCCATGGAGCGCCTCGAGGACGCCTTCGCGTTCCAGGAGCGGCAGATCGCCTCGCGCCTGCACGGCGACGAGGCATGGCTCAGTGAAGCGCGCACGACCGCCCAGGTCGTCGCGAACCGCCTCGCCCGCCCCGAGGGGCAGCGATTCGACCGCGTCAGCCGTCTCGCGCTCGGGTACAACGTCCGCGAGGTCGACCGGTTCGCCGACCGCCTCACGCGCTACTTCCGGGACGGCTGGCCCATCGCGATCGACGACGTCCGCGGCGTCGTCTTCAGCGCGCAGCGCGGCGGATATCGGGAGTCGCAGGTCGACCTCGTGCTCGACGCGGTGGTCGACGTGATGCTCGCCGTCCGGTGACGCGCGATCGTTTCGCCGAGCGGCCCCGGCTCCGTTACACTCATCGAATCGTGGGCAGGCATTCGGGTGAGCACGGCGAGACGCCGATCGAGGTCAACTTCGAGCATCGATCCACCAGCACCGCCCCGAGCGTTCCGCGCCGGTCCGTCACGGCCGATGCCGCACCCTCCCGCATCGCGACCCACGGGTCGCGATCACGCGTGACGAGCCCGGCCAAGCAGGCCGCGACGGTGGTGTTCGCGTTCCTCGCCTCGGTCGGGTTCCTCATGGTCAACGTCGTCGACCCGTACTCGGGCGCCACCGCCTCGGCGTCCTACGAGCCCGTCGACCGGTTCGGCGGCCAGCAGGCGCAGGAGATCGACGTCGACGGCGACTACGCGGTCGCCGTCGCCTCGGAGGGCTACCTCGTCGAGAAGTACGTCGAACCGGAGCCCGAGCCGGAACCCGACCCCTCCTCAGCGGGCTGGGCGCCGCCGGCCGTCGTGCCCGATCCCGGATCGGCCCAGGCGTACGCGGCGGGCGCCGTCGCCGCTCGCGGCTGGGGCGGCGGCGAGTTCGACTGCCTCGTCGCGCTCTGGAACAAGGAGTCCGGCTGGCGCGTGAACGCCATGAACCCGTCGAGCGGCGCATACGGCATCCCGCAGGCGCTGCCGGGTTCGAAGATGGCCACCGCCGGTGCCGACTGGGCGACCAACGCCGCGACGCAGATCGAGTGGGGCCTCGGCTACATCAGCGGCCGGTACGGCACGCCCTGCGGCGCATGGGCCCACTCGCAGAGCGTCGGCTGGTACTGACCCGGGCGCACCGCCGGGGCGACCATAGACTTGGACGATGGCCCGATCGAACCGTTCCCGCGGCCGTGCCGCGCGAGCGCGCGAGCCGCACCCCGAACTCGACGTCGAGCGGCTCACGGCCGGCTGGCGGCGCACGGAGGTGCGTTCGGGCCGTGAATGGAACGTGCAGCCCGTGACGGAGGCGCAGGCCGTCAAGGCGTACGTCTGCCCCGGCTGCGGCCTCGACGTCGAACCGGGCACCGCACACCTGGTCGCCTGGCGCGCCGACGGCGTCCTCGGCGACGCCGCCGACCTCGCCTCGAGGCGGCACTGGCACACCCACTGCTGGAGGATCGGACCGAAGTGAACGACCAGTCCATGACCGAGATCCGCGCCGGAGTCGAACTTCCGGCGCGCCGCGAGGAGATCGAGCTGCGCACGCCCGACGGGCTCCGGCTGGTGGGGGAGCTGGCCACGCCGCTCGACCGGCAGCCGGTCGCGACGCTCGTCACCCTCCATCCGCTCCCGACCGCCGGCGGTTTCATGGACTCGCACGTGCTGCGCAAGGCGGCAGCTCGGCTGCCCGCCCTCGCGGACCTGGCGGTGCTGCGGTTCAACACCCGCGGAACCTCGTCGCCGCGAGGGACGAGCGAGGGCGAGTTCGGCGAAGGCGTCACCGAACGCGACGACGTCGCTGCGGCGATGCGGTTCGTCCAGGAGCGTGGACTGCCCCGGCCGTGGCTCGTCGGGTGGTCGTTCGGCACCGAGCTCGCGCTGAAGTACGGGCTCGAGCACGGCATCGCCGGCGCCATCCTGCTGTCGCCGCCGCTGCACCGCACGAGCGACGCCGAGCTCGGGCGATGGAAGGACTCGGGGGTGCCGCTGGTGGCGCTGATCCCGGAGCACGACGACTACCTGAAGCCCGCCGAGGCCGCCGAGCGCTTCGCCGAGCTCCCGCACCTCACGCGCATCGACGTCGCCGGCGGCAAGCACCTGTGGGTGGGGGAGTCGCAGACGCGTCGCGTCCTCGAGGAGATCGTCCGCGCGGTGAACCCCGCAGCGCTGCCGTTGCCCACCGAGTGGCCCGCGGCATCCGTCACCGACGCGCGGAGCTGACCGGCGCGCCGTGCCGCGCCCTCGCGGTCAGCGCTCGTTCTGGCGGGGGATCACCACCTGCTTGATGATGAGCAGGATGGCCGCCGCGGTCGGGATCGCGACGAGGGCGCCGAGGATGCCGAGCAGCGCCCCGCCCGCCAGAGCGGCGACCACCACGAGGGCGCCCGGCACGCGGACCGCACGGCTCATGATGCGCGGCGCGAGCACGTACGCCTCGATCTGCATGTAGACGAGGTAGTAGATCGCCGCGACGAGCGCCGTGAGCGGCGATCCGACGCCCGGGATCAGGCAGGCCAGCACGATGATGATCGAGCCCGTGAGCGTGCCGACGAGCGGCACCAGCGAGAACAGGAAGGCGACGAAGGCGAGGACCGCCGGGAAGGGCGCCTGGATGATGGAGAGGAAGGCGAAGCTCAGCACGCCGTTGACCGCGGCGAGCGAGACCTGTCCGATGACGTAGCGGCCGACCGACTGGGTGATCTGCTCGGTGAGGTCGGCGAAGCGCGCGCGTCGGCTGGCCGGGACCAACTGGTAGGTCGCGCGCTTCATCGCATCGAGCGACGCGGTGAAGTACACCGTGAGCACGGCGACGACGATCACCGCGAACACGCCGCTGCCGATCGCGAGCGCCACCTGCCAGACGCCACCCAGCAGTTCGCTGAGCTTGTCGGGGTTGGTGAAGAAGTCGGTGAGCGCGGCGGCGGCCTGCTCGCTGATCTCGTCGATCTTGAGGAGCGGGAACTGCTCCTGCAGCCACTCGATCCAGTCGACGCGGTTCAGTTGCGCGATGATCACGGGGATCAGCGCGATGAGCTCGCCGACCTGCTCGACGATGATCGGGATCACCGTCAGCAGCAGCGCCGCCACGAGCGCGGCCACGCCGAGGACCACGAGCAGGATCGCGGCCCAACGGGGAAGCCCTCGGCGCTCGAGCCCGCTGATCGCGGGCTCGAGGCCGAGGGCGAGGAAGAGGGCGACGCCCACGTACGTGAGGATCGTCGACAGGCTCGCGACCGCCGACAGGATCAGCAGGCCCGCGCCGACACCCAGGGTGCCGACGAGGGCCAGCCTGAACGCGTTCTGGATCCTCACCGACGCGCCCCGTCCGTCGTCCGCGCTACTTCTTGTTCGCGACCTGCTCGGCCTGCGTCAGCACGCCGCGGAGGCTCTCGAAGTAGCCGGCGACGGCGTCGCGCTCGATCTTGATCTGGGCCAGTCGGTCCTCGGCGTCGGAGACGAGGGCGCGCGTCCGCTCCTCGGCGTCGGAGATGAGCTTGCGGGCCTGGGCGTGCGCGGCGGCCACGCGCTCGCGCGCCTCCTCGTCGGCCTTCTCGCGGGCTGCGGCGATCTCGGCACGGACCTCGGTCTCGAGCCGGTCGGCCTCCGCCCGGGCCTCGTTCGTCCGGGCGACCGCCTCGGCGAGTTCGGTGTTGGCGTCGTCGAGGAACTTCTTGGTCTGCTCAGACGCCTCCTGCTGCGCGGTGAGCAGCTCCTGCTCGGCCTCGTCGCGCTTGGTCGCGAGCTCCGAGTCGAGGTCCATGCGCGCGCGCTCGATCTCGCGTCGCATCCGGTTGACCTCGTGCGTGGTCTTCTTGCGCAGGGAGGTGAGCTGGTTGTCGAGGTCGATGCGCGCCTGCTCGGCCTCCGCCTCGAAGTCGGCCCGGGCCTGCTCCTGCTCGAGGGCGAGGTCGGCGCGCATCTGCTCGAGCTCGGCGGCGTGCTTGGCGCGGATGCGGTCGAGTTCGTGCTGCAGCTTGAGCTGCGCCGTCTCGGACTCGCGCTCGAGGTCGACCTTGGTCTGCTCGCGCTCCTGCGCGAGCTTGGCGCGCTCCGCCTCGAGCTCGCGCGCCAGGTCGGTGCGGGCCTGCTCGAGCTCGTGCTCGAGCGTCGCGCGGCGCTCCTCGACCTCGGCCTCGACGGCGGCGCGCGCCTCGGCGGACTCGCGCTCGAGGTCGATGCGCGCCTGCTCGGTCTCGCGGGCGAGGTCGATGCGCGCCTGCTCGGTCTCCTTGGCGAGCTCGGCCCGCTTCTGGTCGAGCTCGACGGCGACCTCGGCGCGGGTCTGCTCGGTCTCCTCCTGGAGGCCGGCGGCCGCGGCGCGCGCCTCGTTCGCCTCGGTGTTGGCGGCGACGAGCATCTCGGCGGCCTTGCGCTCCGCCTCGGCGACGAGCGCCGCGGCCTCGCGCTTGGCGATCGCGCGCGCCTCGGCGGCCTCGGTGCTCGCAGCGCCGCGGATCGCGGCCGCGTCGCGGTTGGCGTCGTCGCGGAACTGCTCGCTCGCCTCCTGCGCGCGGGCGACCATGTCGTCGGCCTCGGCGCGGGCGTTCTCGAGCAGGCGGTTGGCCTGGGCGCGCGCCTCCGAGAGGGTGCGCTCGGCGAGCTCGTGCGCGTCGGAGCGCATGAGGTGCGCCTCGTCCTCCGCGGCGCGGCGGAGCTTCTCGGCGTCGATGTCGGCCTGCGCGATGAGGCGCGTCGACTGCTCCTCAGCGACCCGGAGGGTGTTCTCGAGCTTGGTTCCGAGCCCGGAGAAGGTGGGGCTGCCGACCTCCTCGAGCTCGGCGGTCAGCTCCTCGATCCGCGCGTTGAGGCGCTTGTTCTCCTTCTGGACGTCGGCCGACGCGTTGTTCGCCGCGATGATCTCGCGCCGGAGCGCGTTGATGCTGCGGTCGACCTCATCCTTGTCGTATCCGCGGAATACCTGCGTGAACTCGGTCTCTTCGACGGCCAATTCTTCCTCCGGGGTCCGTGTCCCGCGTAGTGGGGGATTGTGGGGGCGCGGGTCGCCTCCGATCATACGGCGCGCGGGTGCGCCGTGGCGCGGCGGTTTCGCCTCGCGACGTCCAGACTCCCGTTAGGAGACTCCCAGACTGCGCCGCTAGGCTTGGGTGTCTTTGTCGGATGCCGCTTCAGTGCGGCCTGGAGGTAACTGCGTGCGATTCGTTCTCGCGATCCTGGCGTTCGCCGCCGCCGCCGTCATGGTCGGTTTCGGCATCGCCCAACGGACCGTCTTCCTCGATCCGGACAAGGTGACCCTCGGGACCGTCGTCGACAACCAGGCGGAGTACATCGTGCTGCAGCCCGAGGCGCTCGCCGCCCACGAGGGCAAGCAGACGATCACGGTCTCGGGCGGCGACACCGTCTTCCTCTCGTACGGCCGCACGGCCGACGTCGTCTCCTGGATCGGCGAGGAGCCCTACGTCAGCGTCGGGTACGACGCCGAGGCGGGCGACTTCACCAGCGAGGTCGTCGTCGCCGAGCCCGTCGACGACACGAACGCGACGCCGCCCGCCGAGGAGCCCGTGGAGCCGACGGCCGAGGCCGAGGCTGAGGACGCCGAGCCGGTGATCGTTCCCGCGGGCAGCGACCTCTGGCTGGACGAGTTCACCGGCGACCGCACCGTCACGACGACGGTCGACGTGCCCGAGGGCATCGCCGTGCTGCTCGCCTCGAGCGAGGGCGAGCCGGCACCCGGGCGCATCTCGGTCACCTGGCCGCTCGACAACGCCACGCCGTGGGCCGGTCCGCTCATCGCCGGTGGCGCGTTCCTGTTCCTTGTAGGGGCCGGACTCGTCATCTGGGGCGTCGTCGGCCACCGCCGGTCGCGCGGGCCGCGCCGCAACCTGCCGAAGGGGCCGAAGGGCAAGCTGATGCGGGCGCCGCGTCCCTCTCGCGCGTCCCGGGGCCTGCCGTCCGGTTCGAGCGGCCACCGTTCGCTCGGACAGGCCCGCCGCATCGCGCTGCTGCCCGTACTGCTCGTGCCGGCACTGGCCCTCTCCGCGTGCTCGGCGGACTACTGGCCCGACCTCTCGGCCGCACCCGAGACGACCGCGGCGACGACCCCGCCGGCGACCCCGGGCGAGGGCGACGGCGGCGAGGCGTCGGACGACCGGCCCGCGGTGACGCCCGCCGTGACCGTGCCCCAGATGGAGCGCATCATGCGCCGCGTGGCGGTCTTCACGACCGAGGTCGATGAGTCGCGCGACGCCGAGCGCCTCACCGAGCGGTTCACGGGCCCGGCCCTCGAGGCCCGGCAGGCGAACTACAAGATCCGCGGCGTGAACGCCGACCACCCGAAGCTCCCCGCGATCCCGGCCGCGCCCCTCACGCTGACGCTGCCCCAGCAGGCCTCGGGATGGCCGCGCACGGTCCTCACGATCGCGCAGAACAGCGACGACGAGACGGTCGCGCCCACGGCGCTCGTGCTCCAGCAGGAGACGCCCCGCGACAACTACAAGATCCTCTACGCGACGGCGCTCGTCCCCGACGCCGACGTGCCCGAGGTCGCGCCGGCCTCGATCGGCGCCCCGCCGATCAACCCCGAGTTCAAGGGCCTGGTGATGCCCACGGGCCAGGTCGCGACGGCCTATGCCGACGTGCTGCTGAAGGGCTCGGAGTCCGAGTTCGCCGAGTTCTTCGACACGGCGAACGATCCGATCCTGGCCCAGCTCGGCCCGGAGGGGCAGCAGGCGATCGCCGCGGACCTCCCCGAGACCGCGGACATCGCGTTCAGCAATGCGGTCGGCGACAGCCCGACGGTCGCGCTCGCGACGAACGACTCGGGCGCCCTCGTGACCGTCTCGCTCACGCAGACCGAGAAGGTCACGCCGAACGACGGCGGAACGATCGGCTTCGAGGCCGGTGCGCCGGGAGCGGCGCTCTCCGGCTTCGACGAGAAGAGCGCCAAGGGCGTCCAGCGCGAGATCGGCATCCAGTTGATGTTCTACGTCCCCGCGATCGGATCGGATGAGCAGATCCGTCTGCTCGGCTGGTCCGAGAGCCTGATCGGAGCCTCGGAGGTCCCGTGACGAACGCCGTCCCCCCGCAGCTGCCCGCGAACCTGCGTGGTGCGGTCGACCTGTCGTCGCTCGTGCACCGCGACGAGCGACGGGCGACGGATGCCGCGCGCGGCGCCTCCGCGCCGACCCCCTCCGGCGATCGCGTGGTCGTCGCGACCGACGACCAGTCGTTCGGCCAGGTGCTCGAGCTCTCCCGCAGCGTGCCGGTCGTCGTCGTGCTGTGGGCGTCGTGGAGCGAGCAGTCGACGCAGCTCGTGCCGTCGCTCGAGCGGCTCGTGACGGCCCGTGGCGGTCGCCTCGTCCTCGCGGCGGCCGACGCCGATCGCAGCCCCCAGCTCGTTCAGGCCCTGCAGGCCCAGGCGGTCCCGACCGTCGTCGCGCTCGTGGGCGGCCAGCCCGTGCCGCTCTTCCAGGGAGTCCAGCCCGACGAGGTCATCGACGACGTGTTCGACCAGCTCCTGGAGCTCGGCGCGCAGCACGGCGTGACCGGGCGGGTGCCGATGGGCGACGGTGAAGACGAGGAGGCCACGAGCGAGGAGCCCGTCGAGCCGCCGCTGCCGCCGCTGCACCAGGAGGCCTTCGACGCGATCTCGCGCGGCGATTACGACGCCGCGATCGCCGCCTACACGACCGCCATCGCCCAGGACCCGCGCGACGAGCTCGCGGTCGCGGGACTCGCGCAGGCCAAGCTCCTCCGCCGCCTTCAGGGCAAGACGCTCGACGAGATCCGCAACCGTGCGGCCGCCACCCCCGACGACCTCGACGCCCAGCTCGACGTGGCCGACCTCGACCTGTCCGGCGGACACGTCGACGATGCGTTCGCGCGACTGCTCGACCTGTTCCCGACGCTCGACGCGGCGGGCAAGGACGCGGTGCGCGAGCGGCTGCTCGAACTGTTCCAGGTGGTCGGCGTCGAGGACCCGCGCGTGGGCGCGGCCCGTCGCCGCCTGGCGATGCTGCTGTACTAGCGGTCCCGGTACGCCGCTTCCGGTACGCGCCCGGCTCCGCCGGGCGACGCGACCGCCGGCGCCACGCGGCCACCGGCGGTCCCGACGTCACTCCGGCTGGAACCACACCGCCGCGAGCGGCGGCAGCGTGAACGTCGCCGACGCGGGCCGGCCGGCCCACGGGTCGTCGGTCGCATCGACCCCGCCGAGGTTGCCGACGCCCGAGCCGCCGTACTCCGCGGCATCCGTGTTGAGCACCTCGCGCCAGCGACCGGAGGACGGCAGCCCGAGGCGCACGCCCTCGTGGGGGCGTCCGGCGAAGTTCACCACGCAGAGCAGCGGCCGGCGGTCTCGGTCGTACCGCAGGAACGCGATGACGTTGAGCTCGGCCGCGCCGCCCTCGACCCACTCGAACCCGGCCGAGTCGTCGTCGAGCTGCCAGAGCGCCGGCGTCTCGCGGTAGCGCCGGTTCAGCTGCCCGACGAGTTCGGCGAGCTGGCGGTGGCTCGGCTGGTCGAGGATCCACCAGTCGAGGCCCCGCTCCTCGCTCCACTCCGAGAGCTGCCCGAACTCCTGGCCCATGAACAGCAGCTGCTTGCCGGGATGCGCCCACATGTAGGCGAGGTAGGCGCGCGTGTTCGCGAGCTGCTGCCAGTGGTCGCCGGGCATCTTCCGCACGAGCGACCCCTTGCCGTGCACGACCTCGTCGTGACTGATCGGCAGGATGAAGTGCTCGCTGAACGCGTACAGGAACGAGAACGTGAGCTCGCCGTGGTGGTGCGCGCGGTACATCGGATCGCGCTGTATGTACTGCAGGGTGTCGTGCATCCACCCCATGTTCCACTTGTAGCCGAAACCGAGGCCGCCCGACGACGTGGTCGCAGTGACGCCCGGCCAGGAGGTCGACTCCTCGGCGATCATGACGATGCCGGGGTTGCGCTTGTACGCCGTCGCCGTGGCCTCCTGCAGGAAGCCGATCGCCTCGAGGTGCTCGCGCCCGCCGTACCAGTTCGGCAGCCACTCGCCCTCCTCGCGCGAGTAGTCGAGGTAGAGCATCGAGGCGACCGCATCGACGCGCAGGCCGTCGACGTGCATCTCCTCGAGCCAGAACAGCGCGTTCGCGACGAGGAAGTTCCGCACGCGCGGGTTGCCGTAGTCGAAGACGAGCGTGCCCCAGTCCATCTGCTCGCCGCGGCGCGGGTCGGGGTGCTCGTAGAGCGGCTCGCCGTCGAACCGGGCGAGCGCCCACTCGTCCTTCGGGAAGTGACCGGGAACCCAGTCCATGATCACGCCGATGCCGGCCTGGTGCAGGCGGTCGATCAGGTACTTCAGGTCGTCGGTGCTGCCGAAGCGCGACGTGATCGCGAAGTAGCCCGTGACCTGATAGCCCCACGAGCCGCCGAACGGATGCTCGGCGAGGGGCATGAACTCGACGTGCGTGTAGCCGAGCCACTGCAGGTACTCGATGAGCTCGTCGGCCACGTCGCGGTAGCCCCTGCCCGGCCGCCAGGAGCCGAGGTGGAGCTCGTAGATGCTCATCGGCAGCTCGTGCGGGTTCGAATGCGCACGCCGCGACATCCACTCGCCGTCGGCCCACTCGTGGGTCGTCGTCGCGACCACCGACGCCGTCGCGGGCGCGATCTCGGCACGGCGGGCCATCGGGTCGGCCTTCATGATCCAGTGCCCGGCCGGGGTGAGGATCTCGAACTTGTAGGTCGCCCCCGGTTCGACGTCGGGCACGAAGAGCTCCCAGACGCCCGAGGCGCCCATGTTGCGCATCGCGTGGCCGGTGCCGTCCCAGTCGTTGAAGTCGCCGACGACCCGGACCGCCCGGGCGCGCGGCGCCCAGACCGTGAACGACACGCCCCGCAACGCGCCGACGGGGGACTCGTAGACGCGGTGGTGGGCGCCGAGCACCTTCCACAGCTCCTCGTGGCGCCCCTCGGCGATGAGGTGCAGGTCGAGCTCGCCGATCGTGGGCGCGTAGCGGTACGGGTCGTCGGCGATCCACTCGCCGCCGCCGTCGTACCTGGCGCGCACGCGGTAGCCCATGGCGCCGAACGCCCCTGCGCCGGCCCAGATGCCATGGGCGACGTGCGCGAGCGGCACCACGGCGCCGTCGTCGAGCAGGGCGTCGACGGATGCCGCGAGCGGCCGCCGCACGCGGATGACGGTGTGGGATCCGCCCTCCCCGGCGACGTCGAAGCCGTGTGCGCCCAGGACCGAGTGCGGGTCGTGGTGGCGGCCCTCCGCGACGGCGAGCAGCAGCCCGTCGTCGACGGGCGGGGGTGCGACGCTGGCGGTCTCAGGCATCCGTGCCTCGAATCACTCGGAGGATGTGGGCGGGTTGGGTGAACGCGTCGAGGCGCACGTAGTTGTGCGCGCCCCAGGTCCAGCGGTCGCCGGTGACGAGGTCCTCGACCTCGAAGGACGCGCCCGGCGCGAGGTCGATCGCCTCGAGGTCGAGGTGCACGGTCGTCTCGCGGACCGAGTGCGGGTCGACGTTGGCCACGACGATGATCGTGTCGTGGTCGGCGTCGCCTCGGCCGTCGATGAACCGCCCCTCGAGGTGCTTCGAGTACACGAGCACCGCGTCGTCGTCGCTGGCGTGGAATCGGATGTTGCGGAGCTGGCCGAGCGCGGGATGCTCGGCCCGGATGCGGTTCAGGATGCCGAGGTAGAGCGCCAGCGACCGGCCCTCGGCCTCCGCCTTCGCGAAGTCGCGCGGCTTGTACTCGTACTTCTCGTTGTCGATGGCCTCCTCGGCGCCCGGCCGCGCGACGGACTCGAACAGCTCGAAGCCCGAATACACCCCCCAGGTCGGCGCGGCGGTGGCCGCGATCGTCGCCCGCACCGTGAAGGCCGCGGGCCCGCCGAACTGCAGGTACTCGGTGAGGATGTCGGGGGTGTTCACGAACAGGTTCGGTCGCATGAAGTCGGCGGTCTCCTGGGAGACGCTCGTCAGGAACTCCTCGAGCTCCTGCTTGGTGTTCCGCCAGGTGAAGTACGAGTACGACTGCTGGAAGCCCACCATCGCGAGGGCCTGCATCATGGCCGGGCGCGTGAACGCCTCGGCGAGGAAGATCACGTCGGGGTCGGTCGCGTTGATGTCGCCGATGAGCCGCTCCCAGAACGCCAGCGGCTTGGTGTGCGGGTTGTCCACGCGGAAGATCCGCACGCCCTGCTTCATCCAGTGCCGCACGATGCGGGTCACCTCGACGACGAGGCCCTCGAAGTCGTCGTCGAAGTTGATGGGGTAGATGTCCTGGTACTTCTTCGGCGGGTTCTCGGCGTACGCGATCGTGCCGTCCGGCAGCGTCGTGAACCACTCCGGGTGCTCGGTGACCCACGGGTGGTCGGGGGAGGCCTGCAGCGCGAGGTCGAGCGCGATCTCGATGCCGAGCGCCGCGGCACGCCGCACGAACGCCCGGAAGTCGGCGAGGTTGCCGAGGTCGGGGTGCACGGTGTCGTGCCCGCCGGCGGCCCCGCCGATCGCCCACGGCGAGCCGGGGTCGTGCGGTCCGGGGTTCAGCGTGTTGTTCGGGCCCTTGCGGAAGGCGACGCCGATCGGGTGGATCGGCGGCAGGTAGACCACGTCGAAGCCCATCGCGGCGACGCCGTCGAGCCGCTTCTGCGCGGTGCGGAACGTGCCGGACTTCCAGGAGCCGTTCTTGAACTGCCGGGCGCCCTCGGAGCGCGGGAAGAACTCGTACCACGAGCCCACGCCCGCGCGGCGGCGCTCGACGGAGATGCGGTGCTCCTCGGAGTCGGTCGCGAGCCGGGCGAGCGGGCGCTGGTCGAACTCGGCGAGCAGCGGGCTCTCGAGCAGGGCACGGCGATCGGATGCCGCGGCATCCGTGTCACGCAACGCCGCCGCGTACGCCTTCAGGAGCTTGCGCACCGAGGCGGGTCGGTCGGCCTCCGCGGCGGCGCGGTCGATGAGGCGCGCGCCGATCTCGTACATCAGCTCGACGTCGACGCCCGCGTCGATCTTCAGCTCGGCGTCGTGCACCCAGGTGCCGATCTCGTCGCCGAAGCCGGTGACGTGCCACCTCCAGGTGCCGAGGTCGTCGAGCCGGACCTTCGCCTCCCACCGGTCGGTGCCCGGGGCGCCGGCGCGCATGCGATGCCGCTGCTCGACCCCGGAGGGGCTGGTCAGCACGAGCATCGCGCCCACCAGGTCGTGCCCCTCGCGGAACACCGTGGCGCCGAACGGGACCACCTCCCCGGCGAATGCCTTCGGGTTCCAACGCGGATCGGGCAGAGCGGGCGTGAGCCGGGTCACGGGGATCCGGCCGGCGAGCACGGTTCGGCTGGTCACGTGTCGACCGTAGCGCGGATGGGCGGGGAACGGCACCGCGGGTTGCGGGGGGTTGCGGCTGCCGCGACATCCGTTCACCTCGCCGACACACGCGCCCGCTTAGGGTGGTCCCGTGAAGCCGATCCGCAAGTTCACCGTCCGGGCCGTGGTGCCGCCGCAGCTGGGCGCGCTCGAGGAGCTCGCCGCCAACCTCCGGTGGTCCTGGCACGAACCCACGAAGCGCCTCTTCGAGCACATCGACACCGCCGGGTGGCAGCGCGCGGGACGCGACCCCATCGCGTTCCTCGGCGACGTCGACCCGCGCCGCCTCGACGAGCTCGCGAACGACGAGGGCTACGTCGGCTGGGCCGAGCGCGAGCGGACGGCCCTGCGCGAGTACCTCGGCGAACCGCGCTGGTTCCAGTCGCTCGGCGCCGAGACGCCGAGGACCATCGCCTACTTCTCGCCCGAGTTCGGCATCACCGCGGCGCTGCCCCAGTACTCGGGCGGGCTCGGGATCCTCGCCGGCGACCACCTCAAGGCGGCCTCCGACCTGGGCGTCCCGCTCGTGGCGGTCGGCCTGTTCTACAAGGCCGGCTACTTCTCGCAGGCCATCGCCCCGGACGGGTGGCAGCAGGAGCGCTACCCGGCGCTCGACCCCGACGGCCTGCCGCTCGCGGTGCTCCGCCGCGCCGACGGCGCGCCCGTGCAGGTCACGCTCGCGGTGCCCGGCGGACGGAGCCTCCACGCGCGCGTCTGGCAGGCCTCGATCGGCCGGGTGCCGCTGCTCCTGCTCGACACCGACATCCCCGCCAACGACGACGACCTGCGGCTGGTCACCGACCGGCTCTACGGCGGGGGCGGCGAGCACCGCCTCCAGCAGGAGCTGCTGCTCGGCGTCGGCGGCGTCCGGGCGCTGCGTGCCTGGAGCGAGGTGACGGGGCGGCACTTCCCCGACGTGTTCCACATGAACGAGGGCCACGCCGGCTTCCTCGGCCTGGAGCGCATCTCCGCGTGCATCCGCGACGGACTCAGCTTCGGCGAGGCGCTGCAGCTCGTGCGCGCCGGCACCGTGTTCACCACGCACACGCCCGTACCCGCCGGCATCGACCGGTTCGACCGGGCGCTCGTCGCGCGCTACCTCGAGTCCGGCCTGCTGCCCGGCGTCGACCCCGCCGACGCACTGCCGCTCGGTCTCGAGCCGGGCGCCCACCCCGACGAGTCGGCGTTCAACATGGCCTTCATGGGCCTCCGGCTCGCCCAGCACGCCAACGGCGTCTCGAAGCTGCACGGCGAGGTCAGCCGGTCGATGTTCGCCGACCTCTGGCCGGGCTTCGACGCCGACGAGGTGCCGATCACGTCGGTCACCAACGGCGTGCACGCCCCGACCTGGACCGACCCGGCGCTCATCGCGCTCGCCGAGGCGAACCTCGGCACCGACGACACCGAGCACGCCGACTGGCTCAGCCCGGCCGTGAACGACGGCGAACTCTGGAGCGTCAAGCGCGGCATGCGCCTGCAGCTCGTGGAGGACGCCCGGCGCCGGCTCGCCGCCGCGTGGGCCGACCAGCACGCGGGCGCCGTGGCACCGGACTGGGTGCGGCGCGTCCTCGACCCCGACGTGCTCACGATCGGCTTCGCCCGGCGCGTGCCCACGTACAAGCGGCTGACGCTCATGCTGCAGGACCCCGAGCGGCTCGCGGCGATCCTCACCGACCCCGACCGCCCCGTGCAGTTCGTGATCGCCGGCAAGGCGCACCCCGCCGACGAGGAGGGCAAGCGGCTCATCCAGCGCCTCGTGCAGTTCGCCCAGCGGCCCGAGCTGCGCGAGCGCATCGTGTTCCTGCCGGACTACGACATGGGCATGGCCGAGAAGCTGTACCCGGGCTGCGACGTGTGGATGAACAACCCGCTGCGACCCCTCGAAGCGTGCGGCACCTCCGGCATGAAGGCGGCCATGAACGGTGCGCTCAACCTGTCGATCCTCGACGGCTGGTGGGCCGAGTACGCCGCCGACGACCACGGCTGGGTCATCCCCACCGCGGACGCGGCGCCCGACCCCGCCGAACGGGATCGACTCGAGGCATCCGCCCTCTACGACCTGCTCGAGCACCGCATCACGCGCCTGTTCTACGACCGCGACCACGACGGCGTGCCGACCGAGTGGATGTCGCGCGTTCGCCGCACGCTCGCGAACCTCTCGCCCGAGCTCGGAGCCGACCGGATGGTGCGCGAGTACGTCGAGCGCCTGTACCGTCCGGCCGCCGAGCACGCCGCCGTCGTCGCGGCGAACGGCGCGAAGCCCGCTCGCGAGCTCGCCGAGTGGGTCGCGGGCGTCCGCGCCGCGTGGGAGGGGGTGCAGGTGACGCACGTCGAGTCGGGCGGGCTGGACTCCACGCCGCACGTCGGCGACGAGCTGCACCTGCGCGCGCACGTCGCCCTCGGCTGGCTGAGTCCCGACGACGTCGCCGTCGAGGTGGTCTACGGTCGCTCGGTGGGCGACGACCGGATCCAGGACGCCCGCACCGCCGCGCTCGAACCCGACGGCACGTCGACGACGGATGCCGCGACCCGCGTCTACGTGGGCACCGTCACGCTCGACCGCGCCGGCGCCTTCGGCTACACGGTGCGCGTCGTGCCGCGGCATCCGCTTCTGCTGTCGTCGGCCGAGCTCGGCCTCGTCGCCGCCGCGGGCTGACCACCGCCCGCGCCCGGCGCTCAGCGGGCGCGGGCGATCGGCGCGTACCGGCCGTTCGTGACGGCGAGCAGGTCGTCGGGCGCGAGCTCGAGGTCGAGCCCGCGGCGTCCGCCCGACACGAGGATCGTCTCGTGCAGGATCGCGGACTCGTCGAGCACGGTCGGCAGTGCGACCTTCTGCCCGATCGGGCTGATGCCGCCGACGACGTACCCCGTCTTGCGCTCGGCCAGCGCGGGATCGGCCATCTCGGCGCGCTTGCCGCCGACCGCGGCGGCGAGCGCCTTGAGGTCGAGCTGCTCGGCCACCGGCACGATGCCGACGACGAGCGACCCGTCGACGCTCACGAGCAGGGTCTTGAACACCCGCTCCGGTGGGATGCCGAGCTTCTCGGCCGCTTCGAGGCCGTAGGCGGCGGCGCGCGGGTCGTGTTCGTAGGCGAGGGCGGTGAAGCGGATGCCGGCGCGCGCGAGCGCGACCGTCGCCGGCGTTCCGGCGGTGGCATCCGGCTTCTTCGCCATCAGCCCTCCCGACCCCCGTCGTGCGGATCGCCGGGCGGCGCGTCGCCCGGTCCGTCGCCGCCCGGCCCGTCGTCGGCGGCCGCGTCGACGAGCACCGGTGCAGGCTCCCCGTGCGCGCGGAACAGCTGCATCGTCTGCGGCGCCATCGTGAGCCGGTCGCCGGGGGCGTACCGCCGGCCCTGGTCGCCGTCGGGCGCGTCGCGGCCGGAGTCCCACAGCAGCTCGTACTCGTCGACGCCGGGGTGCACGGGCAGCAGCGCCTCGGCGATCGTCTCCGAGGCGTGCACGACGAGCAGGATGCGGTTGAAGTCCTCGAACTCCGGCGTCGACGCCGCGAGGAACTGCAGGGTGCGCTGTGACGGGTCGTTCCACTCGTCGATCGTCATGGTGTCGCCGAGCGCGTTGTACCAGTCGAGCTGCGAGGCGCTCGGCACGCGCTCGCCGAATCGGCCGTACCGCACGGGCCGGAGCGCGGGGTTCTCGCGCCGAACGCGCAGCAGGTGCCGCACGGTCGCCTCGATCGCGCCGTCGCGACCTGCCGGGTCCCATGCGAGCCACGTGAGCTCGGAGTCATGGCAGTAGGCGTTGTTGTTGCCGCGCTGGCTGCGCCCGTACTCGTCGCCCGCGGTGAGCATCGGCACGCCCGCCGACAGCAGCAGGGTGCCGAGCAGGTTCCGGATGCTGCGGCGGCGCGCCGCCGCCACGTCCGGGTCATCCGTCGGCCCCTCGACCCCGTGGTTGTACGAGTTGTTGTGGTCGGCGCCGTCGCGGTTGTGCTCGCCGTTGCCGAGGTTGTGCTTGACGTCGTAGGCGGTGAGGTCGGCGAGCGTGAAGCCGTCGTGGGCGGTGATGAAGTTGAGGCTCGCGAGCGGGCCGCGCTCGTGCGCGAACGTGTTCGCCGACCCCGCCAGGCGGGTCGCGAAGCGTCCGATGCCGCTGCCGGGTTCGCCGTGCCGTTCGCGGCGCAGGTCGCCGAGCCAGAAGTCTCGCATGCGGTCGCGGTAGCGGTCGTTCCACTCGCTGAAGCCGGGCGCGAAGTTCCCGGTCTGCCAGCCGAACGGGCCGACGTCCCACGGCTCCGCGATGAGCTTGCCCGCGCCGATCACGGGATCGTCGAGCATCGCGCGGAGCAGCGGGTGGTCGGGGGAGTAGGCGCCGAGCGCGTCGCGGCCGAGCGTCGCGGCGAGGTCGAGCCGGAACCCGTCGACCTGCAGCTCGTCGGCCCAGTACCGCATCGAATCGAGCACGAGGCGCATCGCGGCATCCGTGCCGAAGTCGAGCGTGTTGCCGCACCCGGTCGTGTCGACGTACCGGCCGTGCACGTCGTGGCGGTAGTACGAGGCGTTGTCGATGCCGCGGAAGCTGTACGTCGGACCCTGCCGGCCCTCCTCGGCGGTGTGGTTGTACACCACGTCGAGCACGACCTCGAGGTCCGCCTCGTGCAGCCGCTTCACCATGCCGGCGAACTCGCGCCGCACCGCCGCCGGACCGCCCGCCTGCGCGTCGGGGCTCGCGTACGGTGCGTGCGGGGCGAAGAAGCCGAGCGTGTTGTAGCCCCAGTAGTTCACCTGCCCCTGGCGCACGAGGCGCTCCTCCGGCACGAACGCGTGCACCGGCAGCAGCTCGACCGTGGTGACCCCGAGCCCGGTGAGGTACTCGAGCGACGCGTCGTGGGCGAGCCCGGCGTACGTGCCGCGCAGCCGGTCGGGGATGCGTCCGTTCAGCCGGCTGAACCCCTTCAGGTGGGCCTCGTAGACCACCGTGTGGTCGAGCGGCACGCGCGGCTTGCCGACACCGCCCCAGTCGAAGCCCTCGGCGGCGAGCGAGTCGAGGACCACGCCGCGCCACGAGCCGTCCGCGGCCGGCTGCAGCCCCCGCGCCCACGGGTCGAGCAGCGTGTGCACCGGGTTGAACGCGTGCTCGATCCCGGCCGGACCGTCGACGCGCAGGCCGTACCTCGCGCCCGGCACGAGGGCCGGGGACGACGCCTCCCACACGCCGTGCGCATCCCGCTCGAGCGGCACCCGGACGCTCGCCCAGTCGAGGTCCTCCCGGTCGAACACGACGAGGTCGATCGACGTGGCGTGCGCGGACCAGACGCGGATCGCGCCGCCGTCCGGGCCGGTCCGCACGCCCAGGTCGCGCAGCGGATCGGCGGGGGACATGCGATCTAGAGTAGTTCGTAGGGAACCGGTTCCCGTCCCAGGAGGTGACCCATGCTCCGCCGTGAGCCCGTCTACCTCGACCACGCCGCCACGACGCCGTTGCGGCCCGAGGCGATCGAGGCGGTCACGCGCACGCTGCGCATCGTCGGCAACCCGTCCTCCATCCACTCCGCCGGCCAGGGGGCCAAGCGCCTCCTCGAGGAGTCGCGCGAGCAGGTCGCCGCCACCGTCGGCGCCGACCCCATCGAGGTCGTCCTCACGGGCGGCGGCACCGAAGCCGTGAACCTCGCCGTGAAGGGCCTGTTCTGGCGGCGCCGCGCCGAGGCCGACGCACGGCGCATCCTCGTCCCGGGCGGCGAGCACCACGCCACCATCGACGCGCTCGACTGGCTCGCCGGCTTCGACGGCGCCGAACCGGTCCAGGTGCCGCTCGACGAGCTCGGCCGCGTGCGGGTCGACGCGCTCGCCGCGGAACTCGAGCGGGACGCGGCATCCGTCGCCCTCGTCACCATGCTCTGGGCCAACAACGAGGTCGGCACGATCGAGCCGGTCGCCGAGGTCGCCGAGCTCTGCGCGCGCGCGGGCGTGCCGCTGCACGTCGACGCCATCGCCGCCTACGGGCACGTGCCGATCGACCTGCACGGCCTCCGGCGCGAGACGCGCGCGCCGGCCGGAGCTGGCCTCGTGGCGATCAGCCTCTCGGCGCACAAGGTCGGCGGGCCGGTGGGCATCGGCGCCCTCGTGCTCGACCGTTCGACGCGCATCGAGCCGCTGCTGCACGGCGGCGGCCAGCAGCGCCGCATCCGCTCGGGCACGCAGGACGTCGCGGCCGCCGCCGGCTTCGCGGCAGCGGCCCGCGCGACGTTCGAGCACGCACCGGTCGAGAACGAGCGGATGGCGCGCCTGCGCGATCGGCTCGTCGCGGGGGTCGCGACGGCCGTGCCGCTCGCGCGGCTCTCGGGCGACCCCGACCCGGCCGGACGCCTGCCGGGCAACGCGCACTTCTCGTTCGCGGGCTGCGAGGGCGACTCGCTGCTGTTCCTCCTGGATGCCGCGGGCGTGGCGGTGTCGACGGGCTCCGCCTGCCAGGCGGGCGTGCCCGAGCCGTCGCACGTGCTGCTCGCGATGGGCCGCTCCGAGGAGGAGGCGCGCGGGGCGCTGCGCATCACGCTCGGCTGGTCCACGACCGATGCCGACGTCGAGGCCTTCCTGGCCGCGCTCCCCGCCGCCGTCGAGCGCGCGTCGCGGGCCGGCATGGCCGCGCGCGCCACGAGCTTCGACCGTTGACCGCCGCCCCCGCGCCATCCGCTCGCGTTCGTGCGCTCTTCTCAGGAGTTCTTCGGCGGGTCGCGTCCGGGAACGGCGTGTCGTCCTGAGCAACCATGCGATCCGCGCGGACGGTCCTGAGAACGGGATCCAGCGGAGGCGCAGGCAGCGGTTCGTAGACTGGAGCCCATGCGAGTCCTGGCAGCGATGAGCGGCGGCGTCGACAGCGCCGTCGCGGCCGCGCGCGCCGTCGACGCCGGACACGACGTCGTGGGCGTGCACCTGGCCCTGAGCCGCATGCCCGGCACGCTGCGGACCGGCAGCCGCGGATGCTGCACCATCGAGGACTCGATGGACGCCCAGCGCGCCGCGAACGTGCTCGGCATCCCGTACTACGTGTGGGACTTCTCGGAGCGCTTCAAGGCCGACGTCGTCGACGACTTCATCGCCGAGTACTCCGCGGGCCGCACGCCGAACCCCTGCATGCGCTGCAACGAGCGCATCAAGTTCGCCGCGCTCCTCGAGAAGGCCCTCGCGCTCGGCTTCGACGCGGTGTGCACCGGCCACTACGCGACGATCGTGACGGATGCCGCGGGCCACCGCGAACTCCACCGCGCGAGCGCGTGGGCCAAGGACCAGTCGTACGTGCTCGGCGTGCTGACCGCCGAGCAGCTCGCGCACGCCTACTTCCCGCTCGGCGACACGCCCTCGAAGCAGCTGGTGCGCGAGGAGGCCGCGCGCCGCGGGCTGAGCGTCGCGCAGAAGCCCGACTCGCACGACATCTGCTTCATCCCCGACGGCGACACCCGCGGCTGGCTCGGCGACAAGGTCGGCATCGCGCCGGGCGACATCGTCGACCGCTCCGGCGAGGTCGTGGGCACGCACGACGGCGCGCACGCGTACACCGTCGGACAGCGGCGCGGCCTGCGGCTCGGCACGCCGGCGCCCGACGGGCGGCCCCGGTTCGTGCTCGAGGTGCGTCCGAAGGAGAACACGGTCGTGGTCGGGCCCAAGGAGGCCCTCGCGGTCGCCGAGATCGCCGGAGCGCGCTTCACCTGGGCCGGACGCCCGCCCGCCGAGCCGGCCGAGTCCTTCGCGTGCGAGGTGCAGATCCGCGCGCATGCCGATCCCGTCCCCGCGGTCGCGAGGGTGACGACGGATGCCGCCGGCACGGCCGAGCTCGTCGTCACGCCCGACGAGCCGCTCGGCGGCGTGGCACCCGGACAGACGGCGGTCGTGTACGTCGGCACGCGCGTGCTCGGCCAGTGCACGATCGATCGGACCGTGAGCGCGGTCCCCGCCGCCTGACCCGGGCGTACCTGTGTGCGCCCCGAATGTTCCCTGCGACCGTCGGGGGCACGCAAGCGGCACCTGTCAAGGCCCCTGCGGCCGGGCGGAGTTCCCCGTACGCTCGGGACGGCACCGCAGGCACCACCCGTGTGCGGCGCACAACGAGAGGGGACCTGTCATGAGCACCTCATCCGATCGACCCGGGCGCGACCCGTACGCGGCCACCCCGGCCGACCGCGACGGGGACGGGATTCGCGACGATCGCGAGTACCGCGACCGCGACGCCAACGGCATCCGAGACGACCGCGAGCACGGCGCGCACGCCGCGCGGCGAGACCGGGACGGCGACGGCATCGCCGATGACCGCGACCGCCGGGTCGTCCACGACGACCGCCCCGTCGCCGATCCCGCGGTCCGTGCCGCCGTCGTGGACCGGGAACGCGAGCGCTTCGGCGGCATCAAGTTCGGATCGGCCTTCTTCGGCTGGCTGACCGCCGTCGGCGTGGGCGTGCTGCTCACCGCGCTGCTCACCGCGGCCGGCGCCGCGCTCGGCCTCGGCACCCTCGGTGCCGCCGCGGACGAGGCCGCGCAGGAGAACGTGGAGACGATCGGGATCGTCGGGCTCATCGCGCTGGCGATCATCCTGTTCGTCGCGTACTTCGCCGGCGGCTACGTCGCCGGGCGCATGGCTCGCTTCAACGGGATGAAGCAGGGCATCGCGGTCTGGCTCTGGGCGATCATCATCGCCGTCATCGCCGCCGTCATCGCGGCGATCGCCGGAAGCCAGTTCGACATCTTCGCCAACCTCAACACGTTCCCGCGTATCCCGGTGACCGAGGGTCAGCTGACCGTGACCGGGATCATCGCCCTGGTGATCGTGATCCTCGCCAGCCTCGGCGGGGCGATCCTCGGCGGCAAGACCGGCACGCGGTACCACCGGAAGGTGGACGCCGCCGGCTTCGGCGCCTAGCGCTGGGGGGCGCGGCGCCGGAGAGGGGTGCGCGGTGGGGGCCGCGCCCCCCGTCTTCGTGCCCCGGCGGACGCGGCCGGGCGGCGTCCCGGCGTCGGTGGCCGTCGATAGGCTGACGACGTGGCATCCGTCGACGAGACCGCACCCGCGGCCCCCTCCCGAGAGGAGGCGGCCGACGAGGTCGCCGCCCTCACCATCCGCATCAACGAGGCACGCGACGCGTACTACGAGCTCGACACGGTGATCATCAGCGACGCCGAGTACGACGAGCTGATGCGCCGCCTCGAGGCACTCGAGCGCCTCTACCCCGAGTTGCAGAGCCAGGACAGCCCGACGCTCACGGTGGGCGGCCGGGGCGAGACCACGCTCTTCGCCCCGGTCGAGCACGCCGAGCGCATGCTCAGCCTCGACAACGTCTTCTCCGCCGACGAGCTCGCCGAGTGGGCGACGCGCGCGCGGGCCGCCGCCGGTCGCGACGTGCACTGGCTCTGCGAGCTGAAGATCGACGGACTCGCCCTCAACCTCCGCTACCGGCGGGGCCGCCTCGTCTCGGCGGCCACGCGCGGCGACGGGCGCGTCGGCGAAGACGTGACCGAGAACGTGCGATTCGTCCCCGGCATCCCGATGCAGCTCGAGGGCACGGGGCACCCTGAGCTGGTCGAGGTCCGCGGTGAGGTCTTCTTCCCGACCGCGGCGTTCGATGCGCTGAACGCCCGGCAGGCCGAGACGGGCGAACGCGAATTCGCCAACCCGCGCAACGCGGCCAGCGGATCCCTGCGGCAGAAGGCCGAGGGCAAGAACGCGGCGCAGATCGAATTGATGCGCGCCCGCCTCGGCGGCCTGCAGATGCTCGTGCACGGCATCGGCGCGTGGCCCGACCCCCCGGCGGCCGCGCAGTCTGAGGTGTACGGGCTGCTGGCCGAGTGGGGCCTGCCGACCTCCACGCGCTTCCGCGTCGTCGACTCGATCGAAGGCGTGCAGGAGTTCGTGGCGTACTACGGCGAGCACCGGCACTCCGTCGAGCACGAGATCGACGGCGTCGTGGTCAAGGTCGACGAGCTGGCGCTGCACGCCGAACTCGGGGCGACGAGCCGCGCGCCACGATGGGCGATCGCCTACAAGTACCCGCCCGAGCAGGTGAACACCACCCTCGTCGACATCGTCGTCAGCGTCGGCCGCACGGGCCGGGCCACCCCGTACGCCGTCATGGAGCCGGTGCGCGTCGCCGGGTCGGTCGTGCGGCAGGCCACCCTCCACAACCAGGAGGTCGTGAAGGCCAAGGGCGTGCTGATCGGCGACACGGTCGTGCTGCGCAAGGCCGGCGACGTGATCCCCGAGGTGCTGGGCCCGGTCGTCGAGCTGCGCGACGGCACCGAGCGCGAGTTCGTGATGCCCGCGGAATGCCCGGAGTGCGGCACGCCGCTCCGCCCCATGAAGGAGGGGGACATCGACCTGCGCTGCCCGAATGCACGCACGTGTCCCGCGCAGGTCCGCGGACGCGTCGAGCACATCGGTTCCCGCGGCGCGCTCGACATCGAGGCGCTCGGCGAGGTCTCCGCTGCGGCGCTCACCCAGCCGCGCGTTCCCGCCGAACCGCCCCTGCCCACCGAGGCCGGGCTGTTCGACCTGACCGTCGACGACCTGACGCCCATCGAGGTCGTCGTGCGCGACGCCGAGACCGGACTCGAGAAGCTCGACGCCGACGGGTCCGCGCGCGTCCGCGCCCCGTTCCGACGCAACCCCACGAGCGCCGAGCGCAAGGCGGGCCTCGACGGGCCCCAGCCGTCCGCATCCGCGATCAAGCTCATCGACGAGATCGCCAAGGCGAAGACCAAGCCGCTGTGGCGCATCCTCGTCTCGCTGAACATCCGTCACGTCGGCCCGGTGGCAGCCCGCGCGCTCGCCGACCACTTCGGCTCGCTCGAGGCGATCCGCGCGGCGAGCCGAGACGAGCTCGCCGAGGTCGAGGGAGTCGGGTCGATCATCGCCGACTCGCTCATCGACTGGTTCGAGGTCGACTGGCACCGCGAGATCGTCGACCGGTGGGCTGCCGCCGGAGTGCAGTTCGCCACGCCCGGCCACCCCGGGCCGGGCCGTGCCACGGACGGCGGCGGCGTGCTCGCGGGGCTCACCGTGGTCGCGACCGGGTCGCTCGAGGGATTCACCCGCGAAGGAGCACAGGAGGCTATCATCGCGGCAGGGGGCAAGGCGGCGTCCAGCGTCTCGAAGAAGACCGATTTCGTCGCGGCTGGCCCGGGAGCCGGGTCGAAGCTCGCCAAGGCGGAGGAGCTCGGCATCCGGATCCTCGACGCCGCGCAGTTCGCAATCCTCGTGACGAAGGGGCCCGACGCGCTGGAGCAGTAGGGGAGCGGCGATGGCCGGCGGCGAGCGTGACATCCGGGACGACGAGTCGAAGGGTGCCACGCGCCGCGACTTCCTCCGCATCGGCGGCGTGGCCGGCGCCGCGGCCGTCGTGGCCGGCGGTGCGGCCGGCGCCGTGGGGGCGACCGCGGGACACTCCGCGGGTGTCGCCGAGGGCGCCGCCGGCGTGGCCGCCCTGCCCGCCCCGCCCGCCTCGCGGGCCCGACCCGGCTTCGACCACCTCGTGGTGGTCATGGGCGAGAACCGGTCGTTCGACAACCTGCTGGGCTGGCTGTACGACGACGACACGCTTCCCGACGGCGCGAGCTTCGACGGGCTCGCCTTCGGCGACCACGCGAACACCGCCCCCGACGGCGAGGTGGTCCGCGCCCACGTGTACTCGGGCGCGACCGACGCCATCATGAGCCGCCCGCACCCCGACCCGGGCGAGGAGTTCCCGCACGTCAACACCCAGCTGTTCGGCACCGTCCGCCCGGAGTCGAACGCGACCGCGGCGCTCGACGACATGCAGACGCCGTACAACGCGCCGGACCCGGGCACCACCCCCACGATGAGCGGATTCATCGCCGACTACGCCCACCACGTCGAACACGACGTGCACGCGGCGGGCCATCGCGACCTCCACCAGATCATGGGGTCGTTCTCGCCCGAGATGCTGCCGGTGCTCTCGACCCTCGCGAAGGGGTTCGCGGTCTACGACGCGTGGCACTGCGCCGTGCCCAGCCAGACGTTCTGCAACCGGTCGTTCTTCCACGCGTCGACCTCCCACGGGTTCGTCACCAACCACGGCGGGAAGAAGGGCTACCGCAAGTGGCTCGAGGCCAAGGCCGCCCCGACGATCTTCAACCGCCTCGAGGAGGCCGGGCTCGACTGGCGCATCTACTTCGACGACCTCCAGCTCGTCTCGATGACCGGGTTCATCCACGCGCCCGCGCTCGAGCAGTACTGGCGCACCCACCACTTCGCGCCGATGTCCCAATTCTGGACCGATGTCGAGCAGGGGAAGCTGCCGCCGTACGCGTTCGTCGAACCGCGCATGATCTACGACCACAACGACTTCCACCCGCCCGTGGGCCCGCTCCGCGAATCCGAGGTCGACGGCCGGGAGGTCACCGACAGCGCCGTCTCCGACGTCCGGGCGGGCGAGCTGCTCATCCACCGGATCTACACCGCCATCCGGGCCAGCGCGACCGAGGGCGGATCGAACGCGATGAACACCATGCTGCTCATCACCTTCGACGAGCACGGCGGCACCTACGACCACGTGCCGCCGCCGACGGCGGCGCCCCCGCACGCCGACGCGAAGCCGGGCGAGATGGGGTTCGCGTTCGACCGGCTCGGATGCCGCGTCCCGACGATCGCGATCTCGGCGTACACCGCGGCCGGCGGAGTCATCCACGACCCCATGCACCACGGTTCGGTGATCGCCACCCTCTGTGCCGCGCACGGCCTCGATCCGCTCACCGACCGCGACGACGGCGCCCCGACGATCACCAACGCGATCACCCTCGACGAGCCGCGGCATCCGCTCACCTGGCCCGAGACGACCCCGCAGTACCTGCCGCCCAACCCCGAGGCGGCGACGCCGCACCCGGGGTCCGAGCACCGGACGGCGCCGCTCAGCCCGCCGGCGCGGGGCCTGCTCGGGATGCTCGTCGCGAAGTACGGCGACGGGAGCGAACCCGAGCCCCAGACCTACGGGGAGGCGTACGACCTGCTGCAGAAGCACGGCACGGGGCTGTTCGGCGCTCCTCGATAGAATCGCGGGGACCCCTTCCCCACACGACGGAGCAGCATGTCTGAAATCAGCGCCGAGCAGGTCGCGCACCTCGCGAACCTCGCACGCATCGCGCTCACCGACGAAGAGATCGACCACCTCACCGCCGAGCTCGGCCAGATCATGCAGGCGGTCGAGAAGGTGAGCGAGGTCGCCACGCCCGACGTGCCGCCGACCAGCCACCCGATCCCGCTGCACACGCCGCTCCGGGTCGACGAGGTGGGCGACGTGCTCACCGTCGACGAGGCCCTCGAGGGTGCTCCCGAGCACGACGGCTCGCGCTTCGTGGTCTCGGCGATCCTGGGGGAGGAGCAGTGAGCGACCTGATCCGCCTGAGCGCGGCCGAGCTCGGCGAGCGCCTCGCGGCCCGCGAGGTCACCTCCGTCGAGGCGACCCGGGCCCACCTCGACCGCATCGCCGCCGTCGACGGCGCCGTCCACGCGTTCCTCCACGTCGACGCCGAGCGCGCGCTCGACACCGCCGCCGAGATCGACCGTCGCCGGCACATCGGCGAGGAGCTCGGCCCGCTCGCGGGCGTGCCGATCGCGATCAAGGACGTGCTCGTGACCAAGGGCATGCCGACCACCTCGGGGTCGCGCATCCTCGAGGGCTGGGTGCCGCCCTACGACGCCACCCCGGTCCGCAAGGTCCGCGACGCGGGCATGGTGCCGCTCGGCAAGACCAACATGGACGAGTTCGCGATGGGCTCGTCGACCGAGCACTCGGCGTACGGCGCGACGCACAACCCGTGGGACCTCGACCGCATCCCCGGCGGATCGGGCGGCGGGTCCGCGGCATCCGTCGCCGCGTTCGAGGCGCCGCTCGCACTCGGCAGCGACACCGGCGGCTCGATCCGCCAGCCCGCGCACGTCACCGGCACGGTCGGGGTCAAGCCGACGTACGGCGGCGTCAGCCGCTACGGCTCGATCGCCCTCGCGTCGTCGCTCGACCAGATCGGGCCCGTCAGCCGCACCGTGCTCGACTCGGCGCTGCTGCACGACGTGATCGCCGGCTTCGACCCGCACGACGCCACGTCGATCCCCGACCCGTGGCCCTCGATGGCCGAGGCGGTCAGGCGAGCGGATGTCTCGGGCCTGCGCATCGGCGTGGTGAAGGAGCTCGACTCCGACGGGTTCCAGGCGGGCGTCCGCCAGCGCTTCCACGAGGCGCTCGACCTCCTCGAGCGGCACGGCGCCGAGATCGTCGAGGTGAGCGCGCCGAACTTCGAGTACTCGATCGCCGCGTACTACCTGATCCTCCCGGCGGAGGCCTCGTCGAACCTCGCCAAGTTCGACTCGGTGCGCTTCGGCCTGCGGGTCACGCCAGAGGGCGGCGGCACGGTCGAGCAGGTCATGTCCGCGACGCGCGAGGCCGGGTTCGGCCCCGAGGTGAAGCGCCGCATCATCCTCGGCACCTACGCCCTGTCGGCCGGGTACTACGACGCGTACTACGGCAGCGCCCAGAAGGTGCGCACCCTGGTGCAGCGCGACTTCGACGCCGCGTTCGCGAAGGTCGACGTGCTCGCCACGCCGACCGCGCCGACCACCGCGTTCAAGCTCGGCGAGAAGCTCGACGACCCGCTGGCCATGTACCTGAACGACGTGGCGACGATTCCGGCGAACCTCGCGGGCGTGCCCGGCATCTCCGTGCCCGCGGGCCTCGCCCCGGAGGACGGCCTCCCGGTCGGCATCCAGTTCCTCGCGCCCGCGCGCGAGGACGCCCGCCTCTACAACGTCGGCGGCGCGCTCGAGGCGCTCCTGGTCGACCGCTGGGGCGGCCCGATCCTGGCACAGGCACCCGACCTGTCCACCCACGAACTCATGGCGACCGAGGAGGGCGTGGTCTGATGGCGCGCGCAGCACTGATGGACTTCGACGAGGCCCTGGAGCGCTTCGAGCCGGTCATCGGGCTCGAGGTGCACGTCGAGCTCAACACGAAGACGAAGATGTTCTCGCCCGCGCCGAACCCGGCGCACGCCGAGTTCCACGGCGCCGAGCCGAACACGCTCGTCGCGCCGGTCGACCTCGGCCTGCCCGGCTCCCTCCCGGTCGTGAACGGCACGGCCGTGCGGTACTCGATCTCGCTGGGTCTCGCGCTCGGCTGCTCGATCGCCGAGTCGAGCCGGTTCGCCCGGAAGAACTACTTCTACCCCGACCTCGCGAAGAACTACCAGATCTCCCAGTACGACGAGCCGATCGCCTACGAGGGGTCCGTCGAGGTCGAGCTCGAGAACGGCCGGGTCTTCCAGGTCGCCATCGAGCGCGCCCACATGGAGGAGGACGCCGGCAAGCTCACGCACGTCGGCGGCGCCACCGGCCGCATCCAGGGCGCCGAGTACTCGCTCGTCGACTACAACCGCGCGGGCGTTCCGCTCGTCGAGATCGTCACGAAGCCGATCGTGGGGGCGGGGGCGGATGCTCCCGCGCTGGCGCGCGCGTACGTCGCCACGATCCGCGACATCGTGCTCGCGCTCGGCGTCTCCGAGGCCCGGATGGAGCGCGGCAACCTGCGCTGCGACGCGAACGTGTCGCTGCGTCCGCGCGGCCAGGAGCAGTTCGGCACGCGCACCGAGACGAAGAACGTGAACTCGATGCGCTCGATCGAGCGCGCGGTCCGCTACGAGATCCAGCGGCAGGCGGCGATCCTCGCCGACGGCGGCACGATCACGCAGGAGACCCGCCACTGGCACGAGGACACGGGCACGACGAGCCCCGGCCGTCCGAAGTCCGACGCCGACGACTACCGCTACTTCCCCGAGCCCGACCTGCTCCCGGTGGTGCCCGAGCCCACCCTGATCGAGGAGCTGCGCGCCGCGCTGCCGGAGCCGCCCGCCGCGCGTCGTCGTCGCCTCAAGGCCGAGTGGGGCTTCACCGACCTCGACTTCCAGGGCGTCGTGAACGCCGGGCTCCTCGCCGAGGTCGCCGCGACCGTGGCGGCGGGCGCCACGCCGGCAGCGGCCCGCAAGTGGTGGACCGGCGAGCTCACGCGCATCGCGAACGCCCGCGGCGAGGACCCGGCCGCGCTCGCCGAGCCGGCCCAGGTCGCCGAGCTCGCGGCACTCGTCGACGAGGGCGTCCTGACCGACCGACTCGCCCGCCAGGTGCTCGAGGGCGTCATCGCGGGCGAGGGGTCGCCGCGCGAGATCGTCGACGCCCGGGGCCTCGCGGTGGTCTCCGACGACGGGGCGCTCGTGGCCGCGATCGACCAGGCGCTCGCGGCGCAGCCGGACGTGCTCGCGAAGATCCGCGACGGCAAGGTGCAGGCCGCGGGCGCGGTGATCGGCGCGGTCATGAAGGCGATGCAGGGCAAGGCGGATGCCGCGCGCGTCCGCGAGCTCGTGCTCGAGCGCGCGAGCGGCGGCGAGGGCTAGGGCCTTCCGGTCGACGACGGATGCCGCGGCGCGGACGCGTCCCGCCGCGGCATCCGTCGTCTCACGGGGCGGGCGCGGCCGCCTCACAGCAGGATCATGGGCTCCCGGCCTATCGTCGGGAGACGACGAGAGTGAGGACACGATGGGCTTCCTGGACCGGCTCTTCGGCGGCGGCGACGACCGTGCCGCCCGACCCGCCCCCGCGGTGCCGCAGGCGCCGTACGGGCACGCCGCCTCGGCCCCGCAGCGGCCTCGGCCGAGCGAGGACGAGCTGGCGATCGAGCGCTACCGGTACCTGCTGCGGACCGCCCCGCCCGAGTCGATCGAGGCCGTGCACGCCGAGGCGTTCGCGAAGCTGACCCCGGAGCAGCGGCAGGAGGTCTACCGGGCGCTCGCCGACAGCGCGCCGCCCGGTGAGCGCGTGGTCTCCGACGAGCCGTCGGCCCTTGCACGGGCGGCGACCCGGGCGGAGCTCCGATCGCCGGGCACGGTGGAGCGGGCCTTCGCGGGCTCCTCGCCCGGCGGACAGGGCGCTCGCGGTCCGTCCTTCGGCTCGATGCTCGGCGCGTCGATGCTCGGCACCATCGCGGGCTTCGTCGTCGGGTCGGCGATCGCCCAGGCGTTCCTGCCCGACCCGTCGTTCGATCAGGCGGGCGCCGAGGGGGACCCCGGTGCCGGTGACGCCGGAGCGGGCGACGGCGGCGACGTCGGCTCGGCCGACGCGGGCGGCGACTGGGGCGGGTTCGGCGGTGGCGACTTCGGCGGCGGCGACTTCGGCGGGGACTTCGGCTTCTGATCACCGTCGCGGGCGCGTCGGCGGCGGGCGCTAGGGTCGCAGCATGAGCAAGCAGGACGGCTCGTCGCGGCAGGTCACCACCGGGCCCGTCGACGACTCGGCGACGCCGATCCTGCACGTCGACATGGACGCGTTCTTCGTGTCCGTCGAACTGCTCCGCCGACCGGAGCTGCGCGGCCGACCGGTGCTCGTCGGCGGCACGGCGGGCCGCGGGGTGGTCGCGGCCGCGAGCTACGAGGCGCGGCGGTACGGCGTGAACTCCGCGATGCCGATGTCGGTGGCCCTGCAGCGCTGCCCGAACGCGGTCGTGCTGCGCGGCGACTACGCCCGGTACGCCGAGTACTCCGAGCGGGTCATGACGATCTTCCGCGAGCTCACGCCGCTCGTCGAGCCGCTGTCGATCGACGAGGCGTTCCTCGACGTGTCGGGCGCGCGGCGTCTCCACGGCACGCCGGCCGAGATCGCCTGGACCATCCGCCGGCGCGTGCGCGACGAGACGGGCCTCACCTGCTCGGTGGGCGTCGCCGCGAGCAAGTACGTCGCGAAGGTCGCGTCCAGTCGCGCCAAGCCCGACGGGATGCTCGTCGTGCCCGCCGCCGAGACGACCGCGTTCCTGCACCCCCTTCCCGTCTCCGCGCTGTGGGGCGTGGGTCGCGTGACCGAGCAGTCCCTCCTCAAGCTCGGCCTGCGCACGGTGGGCGACGTGGCCGAGATGCCCGTCGACGCCCTCGAGCGCGCCGTGGGTCCGGCGCTCGCCGCCCGCCTCACCCGGCTGGCGAACGGGGTCGACCCGCGCGACGTCGAGACCCGGCGCGTCGAGAAGAGCATCGGGCACGAGACGACCTTCCACCACGACCTGGTCGACCGCGACGAGATCGCCCGCGAGCTGCTGCGCCTCGCGACCGACGTCGGCGTGCGCCTCCGACGCGCCGAGATGGTCGCCCGCACGGTGACCCTCAAGTTGCGCTACGGCGACTTCACGACCGTCACCCGGTCGCGCACCCTCGCCGAGCCGACGGATGTCGCGCGGCGGATCTACGAGGAGGCGCTCGTGCCGCTCGCCGACCTGGTGGGCGACGGGCGCCGCGTGCGCCTCATCGGCGTCCGGGCCGAGCACCTGCGCCCGGCGGGCGGCGGAGCGCCGCTGTGGGATCCCGACGAGGAGTGGCGCGACGCGGAGCGCACCATCGACGAGGTCACGCGGAGGTTCGGTCGCGGTGCGGTGCGGCCCGCCGCCCTGGTGCGACGCGATGCGCCCGGGCCGCTCCCCACGGCCGGAGCCGGATGGGAGCGGGAGGAGACGGATCGCCCCGACGAACCGCTGCCGCCCGGAGCGCGCACGTTCTCGTGACGCCCCCGCCGCGCGGCATCCGTCAAGGCCTTTCGACGCCGACCGGGCCCGGGTAGCGTGACCGCATGGCTGATTTCGTGCTGGAACTCGCAGACAAGGTCGCCGGCGTCGGCGTCCGCACCTCGTACGCCGACAAGGTCCAGGTGGGCGGCACCGAGATCGTGCCCGTCGCGCTGGGCGCGTACGGCTTCGGCGGCGGTGCCGGGAAGGACGACGAGCAGGGCGAGGGCTCGGGCGGCGGTGGCGGCGGCTGGTCCGTGCCGCTCGGCGCCTACATCAGTCGCGGCGGCGACGTCCGGTTCGAGCCGAACGTGCTCGGGCTGCTCATCGTCGCCATCCCGCTCGTCGCGGCGACGGGCAAGGCGCTGAAGATCATCATTCGCGCACTGAAGCGGTAGGCGCCGTCGGCGCCCGCGCCGTGCTCGCCTCGGGCGGCGCGGCGTATACTCGTGGTCGAACACGGGAGTCCGGTGAGCCGGGCTGAGAGGAAGGTTCTCAACCTTCGACCGTCGAACCTGATCTGGGTCATGCCAGCGCAGGGAGGGCAGAGATTCTCATCTCCCGTGCCGCTTTCCACGAGACGAAAGGGCACGACAGTGCACGAGACATCCATCGGAACCGAGGCCGACGACCGCGCGAACACCGCAGCGGACGGCCGGGCGAACGGCATCACGGGCGGCAACGGCCGCCGGACCCGCTGGCGGGTGGTCGACATCGTCGTCGCGAGCGTCATCGGCGTCGCGACCGGCCTGGTCTTCCTCATCTGGAACAACGTCGGGTATGCGTGGTTCAGCGCCGCCGACGCGCTCACGCCGGGGCTCGGCGGCATCGCCGTCGGCATCTGGCTCATCGGCGGCGTGCTCGGCGGGCTCATCATCCGCAAGCCCGGCGCGGCGCTCTACGTCGAACTGCTCGCGGCCATGGTCTCGGCGCTCATCGGCAACCAGTGGGGCATCGAGACGCTCTACTCCGGTCTCGCGCAGGGACTCGGCGCCGAGCTCGTCTTCCTCGCCGTCGGGTACCGCCGGTTCGGCGTGGTCACCGCGATGCTCGCCGGCGCCGCAGCGGGCGTCGGAGCCTGGGTGCTCGAGCTGTTCACCTCCGGCAACCTCCAGAAGTCCGCGGAGTTCCTGGCCCTGTACCTCGGCACGCTCGTCGTCTCCGGCGCGCTCCTCGCCGGCCTCCTCGGCTGGCTCGTCGTCCGCGCGCTCGCCGCAACCGGGGCACTCAACCGGTTCGGCGCCGGACGGGACGTCACGGGACGGGTCTGACGCGTGCACCACGCTGATGCCGTCGGTCCTGCCCGGGTGGATGCCGCCGGGTGGGGCTGGCGCCACGCGGGCCGCCGTCGACCGGCGCTCGACGGATTCGACCTCCGGATCCATCCGGGCGAGCGCGTGCTGCTCCTGGGACCGTCCGGCTCGGGCAAGTCGACCCTGCTGCACGCGCTGGCGGGCGTCCTCGGCGGCGACGACGAGGGCGAGCAGTGGGGCGAGCTGCGCGTCGACGGGCGTCCGGCACCCGACGCACGCGGCCGGGCGGGGCTCGTGCTGCAGGATCCCGATTCCCAGGTGATCCTCGCCCGCGTCGGCGACGACGTCGCGTTCGGGTGCGAGAACCTCGGCGTTCCGCGCGACGAGATCTGGCGGCGCGTGGCGGACGCGCTCGAGGCGGTCGGGCTCGAGCTCCCGCTCGACCACCCGACGTCGCGGCTGTCCGGGGGGCAGAAGCAGCGGCTGGCGCTGGCCGGCGCCCTCGCGATGCGCCCGGGCCTGCTGCTGCTCGACGAGCCCACCGCGAACCTCGACCCGCAGGGCGTCGCGGAGGTGCGCGAGGCGGTCGGCCGCGTCCTCGACCGCACGGGAGCCACGCTCGTCGTCGTGGAGCACCGCGTCGAGGTCTGGCTCGGCCTGATCGATCGCGTGGTCGTGCTCGACCGCGAGGGGCGGATGATCGCGGACGGCGACCCCGGTGAGGTCCTCGAGGCGCGGGGGGCCGAGCTCGCGGCGGCGGGCGTGTGGGTCCCCGGCATCCCCCTCGAGGTACCCGAGGCGACGGATGCCGCGGCCGGTGCCACGGCCCCGATCCTCTCCGCGGACGAGCTGGCCATCGGCCGCCCGCGCACGCCGGTGCTCCACACCGGACTCCGGTTCGGCCTGCCCGCGGGCTCCTCGACGGTCCTCACCGGACCGAACGGGGTCGGCAAGTCGACGCTCGCGCTGACGATGGGCGGCCTCCTCGCGCCGCGCGGGGGAACCGTCACCGCCGCGCCCCCGCTCGCGCGCGGCCTGGGCGAGGCGCCGGTGCGCTGGCGCTCACGCGACCTCCTGACCCGCATCGGCACGGTCTTCCAGGAGCCCGAGCACCAGTTCGTCGCGGCGACCGTGCGCGACGAGCTCGCCGTGGGGCTCCGCGCGCTGGGGCTGCCGGACGCGGAGGCCCGGGCGCGCGTCGACGAGGTCATGCAGCGGCTCCGCCTCGACCATCTCGCGGCGGCCAATCCGTTCACGCTCTCCGGCGGCGAGGCACGGCGGCTCTCGGTGGGCGCGGTGCTCGCCACGCGGCCGGACGTCATCATCCTCGACGAGCCCACCTTCGGGCAGGACCGGTTGGGTTGGGTCGAACTGGTCCGGCTGCTGCACGAGCTGGTCGAGGGCGGCACCACGCTCCTGTCGGTCACCCACGACGCCGCGTTCCGGGCCGCGCTCGGCACGCACCGCGTCGACCTGCTGCCGGCGCGGCAGCCCGTCGGGAGCCGGCGATGAGCGCGCTCGAGGCGGCACCCGCCCGGCCAGTGCCCAGGCTGCGGTTCATCGACCGGACCAACCCGGCGACGCGCCTCGCCGCGGCGATGGTGCTCACCACGCCGCTGCTCGTGACGGTGGACTGGGTGAGCGCGGCGATCGCGCTCCTCATCGAGATCGTGCTGTTCGCCGCCGCCGGCGTCACGCCGGCCGTGCTCCTGCGGCGCACGTGGCCGATCCTGCTCGCGGCGCCCGTGGCGGGAGTCAGCATGCTGCTGTACGGACGACCCACGGGAACGGTCTACTGGGAGTTCTGGCTCGCCCGCATCACCGACGGATCCATCGAGCTGGCGATCGCCGTGTCGGTCCGCGTCCTGGCGATCGGCCTGCCCGCCGCGCTCCTGTTCCTCCGCGTCGACCCGACCGACCTCGCCGATGGGCTCGCGCAGGTCTGGCGGCTGCCGGCGCGGTTCGTGCTCGGCGCGCTCGCCGCGACCCGGCTGGTCGGCCTGTTCATCGACGACTGGCGGGCGATGGCGCTCTCGCGGCGCGCCCGCGGCATCGGCGACCACGGGGCCGTCCGCCGCGCGGCCACCATGGCGTTCGCCCTGCTCGTCCTCGCCATCCGTCGGGGGTCCAAGCTCGCCACGGCCATGGAGGCCCGCGGCTTCGGCGCCGACCGTCCCCGCACGTGGGCGCGCCCGTCGCGCGTCGGCGCGCGTGACGTCCTGCTCGTCGGCATCGCCGCGACCATCGCGGCCATCGCGATCGCCGGCTCGATCTGGGCGGGTGCCTTCCACCCGGTATGGACGTGAGGGTCGCGGGGCCGATGTCGCTCCGCCCGGGCGTCGAGGCGGTGCGGCGCGCCACGGCCGGGACGCGGCATCCGCTCGTGCTCGTCGACGGTCCGAGCGGCGCCGGCAAGACGACGTTCGCGGCCGCGCTCGCGCGAGCCTTGCCCGGCCGCCCGCCGCGCGTGGTGCGGGTCGACGAGGCGATCCCCGGATGGCGCGGGCTCCATCGAGGCGCCCTCGAGCTCGGCCGTTCCCTCCTGGCCCCGCACGCGCGGGGAGCCGCCGGCGTGGTGCACCGCTGGGACTGGCTCGAGGACCGGCCCGGCGTCGACCTGCGGATCCGGCCGGACGCCCCACTCATCATCGAGGGGTGCGGGGCGTTCGCGGCCGGCGGTGACCGCAGCGGCGCCGTCCGGGTCTGGCTCGCCGCGCCGTACCCGACGCGGCGGCGCCGAGCGCTCGACCGCGACCTCGGCGCATTCGACGCCCACTGGGACGCCTGGGAGGCGGACTGGCGCCGCCACGTGGGCCGGACGGGGCATCGCGCGGCGCAGGGCGCCCACGTGACCGTGCGCCTGGCCCCCTGAGCGCCGAGGCACCCGTCCACGCGCGCGCCGGGGTGACCGGACGCTCCTCGGCGACTACGGTGGGGGCATGGCAGACGCAGCGGCCGCGACCTACGTGGCGGAGTTCATCGACGGGCCCCTCGAGGGCGACTTCGAGCAGCGATCGCTCGTGCACGGCGAGCCGGAGCGGCGCGTCGGCATGGTCGCCGCGGTCGACGGCCTGGAGTCGCTGTTCTGGTACGACGCCGTCGACCAGCGCGAGGTGAACGGGCAGATCCGCGTCCGCTTCCGCTTCGACGCCGACGACTCGGACCCGGTCGAGCACGACGACGAGAACGACTGACGCCGAACCCGATCAGTCGGCGAGGAACGCCCCGACGATCACGCCGGGGTTGAGCAGCCGCCAGAGCGGACCCGGGTCGGAGATGGGCTCGTCCAGCTCGAGCACCGAGCTCAGGTCGCGGTCGCCGATCCGGACGGTCACCGAGCCGACCTCGCGCCCGGCCGGCGCGGTCGCGAACGGCGTCACCTCGACCGACGCGGACTCGGGCACGGCACCCCACGCGGCGTCGGTCCGGCCGGCCACGGCCACCAGGTCGGCCCGATCACCCCACGCCGCCACCGCCTCGCCGTACGATGCGCCCTGCGCGATGACCTCGATCGGCGTGGACGCGGCCCGCATCCCCCCCACGGCGGCGAGCACGGCCGGATCGAGGGTCTCGTAGGAGTCGACCCCGGTCATCGCGCCGACCATCCGCCGCGACGTCTCGCCGTCGAGCTCGCTCGTGAACACGAACGACAACAGCGCCTGGTCGGTGTAGCTGCGGCTGATCGACCGGATGCCCTCGCCGCCCAGGTGCGCCACCACGTCGGGAACGCGCCGATCCGTCGTGGTCGACGCGCCGTCGCCGCTCAGGAGCGGGCCGAGCGTGGGTTGCGCGAGGGTCAGGGCGGCCAGCCGCGTGAGTTCCGCAGCGGAACCCACGTTGTCGCCGGACAGGCCGGTCGCATCGGCGACGCGGAGCGTCTCGAACCCCTGCTCCTCGAGCCATCCGTTCGCCTCGGTCACGTAGTTGTCGAGGTTGCCGAACGCCCAACGCGCGAGCGTGTCGGCGTGGTTGTTGCTCGAAGCGAGCAGGACGGCCCGGACCACGTCCCGCTGGCTCCACGTCTCGCCCGGCGACACGGCGAGCGCGCGGGAGCCCTCGGCCGAGTACCGCAGGTAGTCGGTGTAGTCCTCGGGACCGATCCGGATGGCGGGCCCGCGCTCGCCCTCCTCGATCGGCAGTGCATCGAGCGTCGCCAGCACGGTCACGAGCTTCGCCGCGCCGCCGATCGGCGCCGCCCCCTCATCGCCCGAGGTCGCGACGAGTTCCGCCTGACCGTCGTCGGCGACGAGCGCGACGGCCGACGCGCCGGCGTCGAGCAGCGCCACGGGAGTCGTCTCGGGCAGGGCCGGCTGGGACGGCGCCGTGCGGATCTCGACGTCGGGGAGCGGGCCGAGGAGCATGGCGGGCGCGTAGACGCCGACCGCCAGGATCGCGAGCGTGCCGAGGGCGATGCCGACGCCGCGAGCGGGGGAGAGGCTCATGCGATTCAGGCTAACGCGGGCCCGCTCAGGCCCAGCCCAGCTCGTGCAGCCGGTCGTCGTCGATGCCGTAGAAATGGGCGATCTCGTGCACGAGGGTGACGTGGATCTCGTCGCGGAGCTGCTCCTCGTCATCGGCGACCGCGAGGAGCGCTTCGCGGTACAGCACGATGCGGTCGGGCATCTCGCCGAAGCCGTAACGGTCGCGCTCGGTCAGTGCCGTGCCCTCGTACAGGCCCAGCAGGTCGAGGGAGCCGTCCTCCGGCCGGTCCTCGACCACGAACACGACGTTGTCGAGTCCGTCGACCATGTCGTCGGGCAGGCGGTCGAGCTCGTCGACGACGAGCCGCTCGAAGGCCTCGGCGTCGAGGTGCACGGCGACTCCGTTCGGGAGGTACTTGGGGTGAGTAACGGGGCTTGAACCCGCGACCTCCTGGACCACAACCAGGCGCTCTACCGACTGAGCTATACCCACCATGTGCGACCGCGTGCCGCGGTTGCAACCATACGAGATTACACCACGTCGGGCGTGCTCGATGACACGTCGGCCGCCGACGGGGCGCCGACCGGGGTCGGCGACGTCGACTCGGCGACGACGTCGGCCGCGATGGCCTGCAGCTCCTGGCTGGACGGTCCGGGGTCGGCGACGAAGACGGCCCGACGGTAGTACTGCAGCTCGCGGATGGACTCGAGGATGTCGGCCAGGGCGCGGTGTCCGCCGTCCTTGGCCGGGGCATTGAAGTAGGCCCGCGGGTACCAGCGCTTGGCGAGTTCCTTGATCGAGGAGACATCGACGTTGCGGTAGTGCAGGTGCGCGTCGAGGCGCGGCATGAACTTGGCGATGAACGCCCGGTCGGTGCCGATCGAGTTGCCCGCCAGCGGGGCCTTCTGCTCATCGGGGATGTGCTTCAGGACGTACTCGAGGACCTCGTACTCCGCCTCGGCCACCGACACCCCGTTGGGGATCTCCTCGATCAGCCCCGAGTCGGTGTGCATGGCGCGGACGAAGTCGCCCATGCCCTCGAGGGCACTCGCATCGGGCCTGATCACGATGTCGAGTCCTGCGTCGACGGGGTTCAGGTCGTAGTCGGTGATGACCACCGCGATCTCGACGAGCTCGTCGACCTCGAGGTCGAGCCCGGTCATCTCGCAGTCGATCCAGACCAGTCGGTCGCTCGAGGATGCCATGCGGCGAGTCTACTGGCGCGCCCCGACAGGGCCCGCCCGGCCCGCGGACCGGTCGAGCGGCCGGGACCCCCGGGTCGCGGCGGCGGCCTGCGGTATCGTGGTGGCGATCGGCCCTCGTAGCTCAGCGGATAGAGCAGGAGCCTTCTAATCTCTTGGTCGCAGGTTCGATTCCTGCCGAGGGCGCCGCGGATTCCCCGTCCGCACCGTCAGTGCGATGAGCGGGTAGAGCAGCACCGACAGCAGTCCCGCGCCGACGAGCGCCGCGGCCATGCCGGAGTCGAGATCACCGGCATCCACCCCCAGCGCGGTCACAGCGACGATGATCGGCAGGCCAGTGGCGGCGAAGAAGCCCGTCGACACCCGCTCCCGGACCGTCGATCCCGGCGGCGCCAGCATGGCGGCCGGCAGCCCGCGCGTCACGAGCAGCAGGACCGTGAAGAGGGGGAGCAGCAGCAGTGTCCGGACATCGGAGACGAGCGCCGCGAGGTCGAAGGTGATGCCGGTGTTGATGAAGAAGACCGGGACCAGGAGCCCGAACCCGACCGCCTCGATCTTCGCCTCGGTGACCTCGGCCTCGCGGGCCGGCGCGCCCTGGAGCAGCAGCTTGCCGAGCACGCCGGCGGCGAACGCACCGAGCAGCATGTCGATCCCGAGGAAGATCGAGAGGGCGACCAGCGCGAGGAGGACGAACATCACGAGGCGCACGACGAACTGGCCGCTCGTGTGGAGGCTCGCCTCGATCGCCCGGTGCAGCCGGGCGCCGTCGCCGCGGGCCGCGAAGAACATGAGCACGCCCGCGATCACCGCGAAGGCCAAGAGCACGAGCGCCGAGTGCAGCGGCGAGCGGCCGCTGAGGAACAGCGAGATGGCCAGGAGCGGGCCGAACTCGCCGACGGCGCCGATGGCGAGGATCGACACGCCGAAGGGCGTCCGGAGGACGCCGGAATCGCGCAGGATCGGCAGGAGCGCCCCGAGCGCGGTCGACGCGAGCGCCACGCCGACGAAGACGGCGCCCGCGCCCGGGTCCACCAGGAAGCCGAGCGCGATGCCCGACGCGATCGACACCAGCCAGCCGACGCCCGCCCGCACGATCGGCGTGCCGCGGATGGCGCGGAAGTCGATCTCGCGGCCGGCGAGGTAGAACAGCATCGCCAGGCCGAAGTCCGCGAAGAGCGCGATGAAGTCGTCCTCCTGCACCCACCCGAGGACGGACGGTCCGAGGACCAGCCCGAGCAGGATCTCGAAGACGACGAGCGGGACCGCGATCCACCGCCCCACCGCGCGCGTGGCGAGCGGTGCCACGGCGGCGATGGCCGGAACCAGCACGAGGGTGGACAGGTCGACCTCCACGCGGAGCCCCCTTCGTCGCGTGCACGAATGCTATCGGGAACCGGACGCTCGCGGCCGGTTCCCAGCGCCGCGTCATCCGTTCGTCGCACGCGTGTCGTAGGGTCGTGGCATGCGCGACCTCCAGGCCCGGATCATCGAAGAACTGCATGTCGAGCCCGTGATCGACCCGGCCGACCAGGTGCGTCGGCGGGTCGAGTTCCTCAAGCGGTACCTCACCGCATCCCGGGCGAAGGGCCTCGTCCTCGGCATCAGCGGCGGCCAGGACTCGAGCCTCGCCGGTCGCCTGTGCCAGATCGCCGTCGACGAGCTCGCCGCCGAGGGGCGTCCCGCCCGGTTCGTGGCGGTGCGCCTGCCCTACGGCGTACAGCACGATGAGGATGACGCGCGGCTGGCGCTCGAGTTCATCCGGCCCGCCGAGGTCGTCGACTTCAACATCCGGGGCGGCGTCGACGGACTCGCCGCCGACTACGCCGACGCACTCGGCGTGCCCATCAGCGACTTCGGCAAGGGCAACGTGAAGGCGCGCATGCGCATGATCGCGCAGTATGCGGTGGCGGGGGAGGGCGGCCTGCTCGTGGTCGGCACCGATCACGCCGCCGAGGCCGTGACCGGGTTCTTCACGAAGTTCGGCGACGGCGGAGCCGACCTGCTCCCGCTGTCGGGTCTCACCAAGCGCCAGGGCCGGGCACTCATGCAGGAACTCGGCGCTCCCGAGCGCCTGTACACGAAGGTGCCCACGGCCGACCTGCTCGACCACGACCCGGGCCAGTCCGACGAGGCGAACCTCGGTATCCGCTACGCCGACATCGACGAGTTCCTCGAGGGCGGCGAGGTCGACGCTGCGGTCGCCGAGCTCATCGAGGCGCGGTTCCTCCAGACGCGGCACAAGCGCACCGAGCCGGTCACGCCGTTCGACGCGTGGTGGCAGGAGGCCTGACGAGCCGGTCCGTCAGCGGCGGGCGTCCGACTCCTCGACGCTCGACTCGCTCGCGGTCGACGAGGTGAGCGGCGCGGGGCCGGTGTCGGCATCCGCGGCGTCGTCGTAGGCCGCGGGTGCGATCGGCTGGTCGATGAGCGGCGACGGCACGTAGCGCTCGTGGTGCTGCTCGGCGACCCAGGAGTCCTGCTCGGCGATGACCGCCTGGGCGGGGTCGCTCCGCTGGGCTCGCCAGCGCTCCAGGTCGTTCCGGAAGTCTCGGCGGGTGCGCGAGGGGTGCCGCTGCCATTCGAGGAGGCGTTCCCGGAACTCGACCACGGCCGGGTCGAGCTGGTATCCGAACGTCGCCGAGGCGCGCTTGAGTTCGTGCAGCTGGTGGGAGGCCCAGTCGGCGGCCACGTCGGCGCCGCGGATGGGCAGGAGGCGCACCTGGATGTCGGCCTGCCCGACTGCCCGGTCCGAGAGCACCTGCTCCTGCGGGGTCAGCGAGTTCCAGACCGAGGCCTCGGTGGCGGCGTCGATGAGGGCGGCGACCGCGGCGTTGCGCAGTTCCCGGTCGCGCTGGCGCACGAGTCCGCGAACGGCGCGCCGGGCGATCCAGGCCGACAGGAGACCGGCCGCGACGACCGAGGCGAAGAGCACCGCGGCCGTGAACAGCCACGGACGGGCGGCGTCCGAGAGGAGCCAGGCGACGAAGTCATTCCACCACTGCATGAGCGCAGGCTAGCCCCGGCGGTGCTCGACGGGCGGCAGGCTGGGCGGCGTGCCTCAGCGTGCATCGGAGGGGGAGCCGGCACCTCGTGCGCCGGCTGCGTGCGCCGCTGCGCCGGTTTCCGGCTCGTCGTCCGGCATCGACGCCGCGAGGCGCTGGCTCGCGAGGTCGGCGTCCATCGCGGCATCCGGTCGCGCCGTCTGCGCGAGGATGATGGCGACCAGGACGACGCTCGCACCGGCGAGCTGGAACGGGTCGAGCGCCTGCCCGAGCCACACCCAGGCGAACGCGAAGGCGAACACCACCTCGGATGACGCGACGATGCCCACCGCGGTCGCGCTGAGCCGCCGCAGGGCGAGGAACGACAGCAGGAACGGGGCGAACGAGCCGAGGACCGCGTTCCACGCGACCACGAGCCACAACGGCACCGACACCGCCTCGAGCGCGCCGTCGAGCGAGGTCGTCGCGGCGAGGAGCGCCGGATCGAGCCGCCACCATCCGCTGAACATCGCCCAGAACAGGGTCGCGAAGCCCATCGACCAGAAGGCGACCGCCATCGGCGAGGTCGCGGCCACCTGCCGCTCGCCGACGAGGAAGTACACGGTGAGCGTCGCGGCCGCGGCGAGGCCGAACAGCACGCCGACCGGGTCGAGGTCCGCGCCGCCGGGCCGCGCGACGAGCGCGAGGCCCGCGAGGACGAGCGCGATCGCCACCCAGAGCCGACCCTTCACGCGTTCGCCGAAGAAGACGCGGGCGATGACCGCGACCGCGAGCACCGCGAGGTACTCGAGGAGCAGCGCGATGCCCACCGGGAGCAGCTTGATCGCCATCGCGTACGTCCACTGCAGGAGCGCGACGCCGGCCACGCCCAGTACGGCCATGACCGCGACCTGCCGGCGCGTGATCCGGAACGCGCCGCGATCGGTGAGCGCGAGCCACGCGCCGGCGATGAGGCAGACCGACAGCACGCGGATGAACGTGAGCTGCGCCGGGTCGATCCCCGCGTCGACGATCACGCGCGTGACGCTGCCGTTCAGGCCGAACAGCAGCGCCGCCGACAGCGCGTAGACGTAGCCCATCTCAGCCGAGCACGGTGCCGTGCGCGGCGTGCGGCTCGATCGCCGCGATCTCCTCGTCGGTGAGCGGCGCGGCGTCGAGCGCCGCCACGTTCTGCTCGAGCTGGGCGACGCTCGAGGCGCCGATGAGCGCGCTGGCCACCTGCGGCACGCGCAGCACCCACGAGAGCGCCAGCTGCGCGAGCGACTGGCCCCGTGCGGCGGCGACCTCGTTCAGGGCCCTCGCCCGTGCGAGGTAGTCCTCGCTGATGCGCTCGGCCGGCAGGAAGTGGCTCGTGGCCGCCCGAGAACCCGCGGGGACGTCGCCGCCGAGGTAGCGGTCGGTGAGCAGGCCCTGCGCGAGCGGCGAGAAGACGATCGCCGAGGCGCCGACCTCGTCGAGCGCGGGGAACAGCCCGTCCTCGATGGTGCGGTCGAACATCGAGTAGCGGGGCTGGTGGATCGTGAGCGGCACGCCCTCGGCGGCGAGCGCCGCGGCCGCGGCGCGGGTCTGCTCGGGGGAGTAGTTCGAGATGCCGGCGTAGAGGGCCTTGCCCTGTCGCACCGCGTGGGCGAGGGCGCCCATGGTCTCCTCGATCGGCGTCTCGGGGTCGGGCCGGTGCGAGTAGAAGACGTCGACGTAGTCGAGGCCGAGCCGGTCGAGGCTCTGGTCGAGCGAGGCCAGCAGGTACTTGCGGGACCCCCACTCGCCGTAGGGGCCGTCCCACATGAGGTAGCCGGCCTTCGACGAGACGATGAGTTCATCGCGGTAGGGCTTGAGGTCGGTGGCGAGCAGTCGGCCGAAGTTCTCCTCGGCGCTGCCGGCGGGCGGCCCGTAGTTGTTCGCCAGGTCGAAGTGGGTGATGCCGAGGTCGAACGCCCGCCGCACGATGGCCCGCTGGGTGTCGAGCGGACGGTCGTGGCCGAAGTTGTGCCAGAGGCCGAGCGACAGGGCGGGGAGCTTCAGCCCACTGCGGCCGATCCGGTTGTAGGTCATGCGGTCGTAGCGGTCCGCGGCGGCGACGAAGGTCATGCGGTTAGCCTATGGCGATGGAAAGCTTCGTTCTGGCCGGCGGCTGCTTCTGGTGCCTCGATGCCGTGTACCGCACGCTTCGCGGCGTGGACGACGTCGTCTCCGGGTACACCGGCGGTTCCCTGCCGAACCCCTCGTACGAACTGGTCTGCACGGGCGCCACGGGACACGCCGAGGCGGTGCGCGTCGAGTTCGACCCCGACGTCATCCCGCGCGAGGTGATCCTCGATGTGTTCTTCACCCTGCACGACCCCACGCAGCTGAACCGGCAGGGGGCGGATGTCGGCACGCAGTACCGCTCCGCGATGTTCTTCCAGGACGACGAGCAGCGCGCGCTGTTCGAGCAGGCGCGCGACCGCGCCGCCGACTGGTGGCCCGGTGACATCGTGACCACGATCGAACCGCTCGGGGAGTTCTTCCGTGCGGAGGAGTACCACCAGGACTTCTTCGCCAAGAACCCCGGGCAGGGTTACTGCCTGGCCGTCGCGCTGCCGAAGGTGAACAAGATCCGGCGCTCGTACGCCGACTACATCGTCGCCTGACCGCTCCTCCCCAGCCGCGTACCCGCGCCGCATCTGCACCCTTCGCCACGACGACCGATGGATGCCGCGCCGCGCGCGGCACGCTGTCGTCAGCGGCATCCGGGGTCGTTCCGGCACGAGGGCCCCGGATGCCGCGAGCCGCCGATCCGCGGCGGCGTCGACCGCAAGGAGCACCGACATGACCGACCTCGTCACCGTGACCGGGTTCGTGGGCAACGATCCGCGACACAACGTCACCGACGCCGGGCTGGCGATCACCAACTTCCGGCTGGCCTCCACCCGCCGGTACTTCGACCGGGCCAAGGGCGAATGGGCCGACGGCGAGACCAACTGGTACTCGGTGGGCGCGTTCCGCCAGCTCGCCGTCAACGCCGCCGCCTCGGTCTCGAAGGGCGACCGCGTGATCGTCCATGGCCGGCTGCGCGTGCGGCCGTGGGAGACGGGCGAGAAGACCGGCACCGCGGTCGAGATCGATGCGGAATCCATCGGGCACGACCTGTCGTGGGGCCGCACGACGGTGACTCGGACGGCGGCCGGACGGTCCGCGGAGGCCGCATCGCCGGCGGCCCAGGAGACGTCGCCGTCGACGCCCGCCGATGCGTGGGCCCGTCCGGGGGCGACTCCGGGCTGGCCCGACAGCACGGAAGACCGGGTCGTCCCTCGGTCCGAACCGGACGTCGAGGGTCGGTCGACGGCGTCCGTCGCTGACGACGCCGCGGAGGACGGCGTCCTCGAGGAGCCGGAGACCGCGGCGGTGGGCGCGGCCGGCTGATCCGGCCGGCCCAGCCGCTCGGCCGCGCCGACGTGCGACCCCTTCAGCCGATCTCCGAACCACCGACATAGACTCGGCTCTGCGATCGAGGCGGGCGGACGAGGGGTGCGATGGGTCGGCGGAAGACGGGTGCGGTCATCGTCGGACTCGTCTGCGCGGCGGCGCTCGGCCTGACCGGGTGCACGGCGTCCGAACCGGCCGCGGTCGCCACCGCCGAGCCGACCCGGACACCGCGCCCCGTGCCCAGCACCATCGCGCCGCCCGAGAACGTCGACCTCGTGCTCCGGCCGGAGTCGTCGGCGGCGGAGAACCTCACGTTCTTCGACACCGTGAACCGGGCGGTGATCTCGGCCGACCCCGGCGCCGGCGGTCGCGCCTTCATCGACGCGCTCGTGGCGGCCGGGTTCGACCGCGCTGCGATGCAGGTCACCGACGACACCACCACGCTCGGCGAACCGGTCGACTCGATCCAGTTCGCCGTCGGCTTCGGTCCCGACTGCCTGATCGGGCAGTACGGTCCGAAGTCGGGCGGCTACCAGAGCGCCGTCCGGCCGGCGCTCGGCACCGGCGGCTGCCTGATCGGCGACACGCGCCCCATAGACTGGTAGGCGACATGGCGGATTACATTTACTCGATGGTGCGCGCCCGCAAGGCGGTCGGCGACAAGCTCATTCTCGACGACGTCACGATGGCGTTCCTCCCCGGCGCGAAGATCGGCGTCGTCGGTCCGAACGGCGCGGGCAAGTCCACGATCCTCAAGATCATGGCGGGCATCGACCAGCCCTCGAACGGCGAGGCACGGCTCACGCCCGGCTACTCGGTCGGCATCCTCATGCAGGAGCCGGAGCTCGACGAGTCGAAGACCGTGCTCGAGAACGTGCAGGAGGGCGTCGGGCCGATCAAGGCGAAGCTCGACCGCTTCAACGAGATCTCGGCCGAGATGGCCAACCCGGACGCCGACTTCGACACGCTGCTCGCCGAGATGGGCACCCTGCAGGAGCAGATCGACGCGGCCGACGCCTGGGACCTCGACTCCCAGCTCGAGCAGGCGATGGACGCACTCCGATGCCCGCCGAGCGACACCCCCGTCTCGGTGCTCTCGGGCGGCGAGAAGCGCCGCGTGGCGCTGTGCAAGCTGCTGCTGCAGAAGCCCGACCTGCTGCTGCTCGACGAGCCCACCAACCACCTCGACGCCGAGAGCGTGCTCTGGCTCGAGCAGCACCTCGCCAAGTACCCCGGCGCCGTGCTCGCCGTGACCCACGACCGGTACTTCCTCGACCACGTCGCGGAGTGGATCTGCGAGGTCGACCGCGGTCGCCTGTACCCGTACGAGGGCAACTACTCGACCTACCTCGAGAAGAAGGCCGAGCGCCTGCAGGTGCAGGGCAAGAAGGACCAGAAGCTGCAGAAGCGCCTCAAGGAGGAGCTCGAGTGGGTCCGCTCGAACGCGAAGGGCCGCCAGGCCAAGTCGAAGGCCCGTCTCGCACGATACGAGGAGATGGCGGCCGAGGCCGAGCGCACGCGCAAGCTCGACTTCGAGGAGATCCAGATCCCGCCGGGCCCGCGCCTCGGCGACGTGGTCCTCGAGGCCAAGAAGCTCCAGAAGGGCTTCGGCGACCGCATGCTCATCGACGGGCTCAGCTTCTCCCTTCCGCGCAACGGCATCGTCGGCATCATCGGCCCGAACGGCGTCGGCAAGACCACGCTCTTCAAGACGATCGTGGGTCTCGAGCCGCTCGACGGCGGCGACCTGAAGATCGGCGAGACCGTGCAGATCTCCTACGTCGACCAGTCGCGTGGCGGGATCGACCCGAACAAGACCCTGTGGGAGGTCGTCTCCGACGGGCTCGACTACATCCAGGTCGGCAAGACGGAGGTCCCGAGCCGCGCGTACGTGTCGACGTTCGGGTTCAAGGGACCCGACCAGCAGAAGCGCGCGGGCGTCCTCTCGGGCGGTGAGCGCAACCGGCTGAACCTCGCGCTGACGCTGAAGCAGGGCGGCAACCTGCTGCTGCTCGACGAGCCCACGAACGACCTCGACGTCGAGACGCTCTCGAGCCTCGAGAACGCGCTCCTCGAGTTCCCGGGCTGCGCCGTGGTCATCACGCACGACCGGTGGTTCCTCGACCGCATCGCGACGCACATCCTCGCCTACGAGGGCACCGACGAGGACCCGGCGAACTGGTACTGGTTCGAGGGCAACTTCGAGGCGTACGAGGCGAACAAGGTCGAGCGCCTCGGGCCCGAGGCCGCGAAGCCCCACCGCTCCACGTACCGCAAGCTCACGAGGGACTGACGTGCGCCTGCACGTGCCGACTCCGCTGCGGTGGAGCGACCTCGACGCGTACGGGCACGTCAACAACGCCAGGATGCTGAGCCTCCTCGAGGAGGCTCGCATCCAGGCGTTCTGGGTGAACGAGGACGGGACGGCGGAGCATGCCGTGGGCGCCTCCACCGCCGTGCTCGACGCGACCCCGGGGTCGGCGACGATCACGCTCATCGCGCGGCAGGAGGTCGAGTACCTCGCGCCGATCCCGTACCAGCGGCTGCCGCTCGACATCGAGCTGTGGATCGGCCACATGGGCGGCGCGAGCCTCGACGTCTGCTACGAGGTGCACTCGCCGGCCGGCGTCGAGCCGCGCACGCTGTACACGCGCGCGGTCACGACCATCGTCCTCGTCGACGCGGCCACCGAGCGTCCGCGCCGGATGACGGACGCCGAGCGCGAGGCGTGGGAACCGTACCTCGGCGAGCCGATCGAGTTCCGCCGACGCTGATCAGCGCCCGAGCGGCTCCTCGCTGAACGAACCCTCCCAGACCGCGCGGCTGCCGGACTCGCCGATGCGGATGACGGTCCACGTCGCCCCGGCCCCGACGCCCACCGCGGCCACCACGAGGAGCACCGCGATCGCCACGCGCGCGGGAGAGCGACGCCGCTCCGCCGTGGCCGGGCTCCGCGTCGCCGCGACATGCGGGCCGGGGTCGGTCCCGGCGCGGCGCTGCCGGCGCTCCACGATCGCGAGCGCGGCGATGAGCGCGGCGACCACGACGAGCGCGATCGTCCACGGGATCATGTCCTCACCCTGCGCCGTGTGCGCCTCGATCAGCGGCGCGGGCGGCACGCGCTCCTCGAGCCACTTCCCCGCCTCGACCGCGAGGAACGTGACGCCCAGGAGGACCAGCCCGCCGATCAGCGTCGGCAGCCACAGCACGCGCCGGGCGGCCGGCCAGGCGGCAAGCACCACGAGCGTCGCCGCGAGCAGCGGCACGCCCACCACGACCGCATGCACCACGAGCACGTGCAGCGGCAGGCCGGCGACCTGGTAGTCGATCATGGCGCTCAGCCTGCGATGACGCGATCGCCCTCGACCGTCACGGCGACGGATTCGAGGGGCTCGAGCGCCGGGCCGACCTCCACGTCGCCCGTCGCCGCGTCGAAGATGGACCCGTGGCACGGGCATTCGAACTTCGAGCCCGCCGCAGCGACCACGCAGCCCTGGTGGGTGCAGATCGCGCTGTAGGCCACGACCTCGCCGGCGGTCGGTTGGGCGAGCAGGACCGGCTCGCCGCCGATCGTCGCGTCGATGCTGCCGCCGACCGGGATGTCGGCGAGGGCGGCGACCTCCTCGCCCGCGGCATCCGCTGCCCCGGTCGAGGGCGCGGTCGTCGTACCGCCGCCGGAGCCGCCGCTCGCCCCGTCGTCGGCGGCCGCGCACCCGGCGAGGATCAACGCCCCGCCGATGGCGCCGGTGCCGCCGAGCGCGATGGCGGTGCGGCGGGAGAGTTCACGAGCGTCGTCCATTCCGGTGCCTCCCTCGGTCGGCCGCGATCGCGGCGGTGGTGCCATTCTGCGACACCCGGCCGCCGCGTGGCCGGATCACCCGGCGTTCGCCCAGCAAACCGGCTGCGGGTCGGGGGTCAGTCGAACGCGGCGGGGTCCGGGACGCGGACCATGCCCTCCTGGGCGACGCTCGCGACCAGCACGCCGTCGCGCGTGTAGATCCGGCCCAGGGACAGCCCTCGCCCGCCGCTCGCGGACGGTGACTCCATCGTGTACAGCAGCCAGTCGTCGACCCGCGCGTCGCGATGCCACCACATCGCGTGGTCGAGGCTCGCCACCTTGAGTCCGGGCGTCGCCCAGGCGATGCCGTGGGCGCGCAGCACGGGCTCGAGGATCGAGTAGTCGCTCGCGTAGGCGAGAGCCGCGCGATGCTGGCGGGGATCGTCGGGCAGCCGGCCGAAGGCCTTCATCCAGACGGCCTGCCGCGGCATCCGCTCGCCGTCGACCTTCAGGTACACGGGCGAGGGGATGTGCCGGACGTCGAAGGCGCGCTCGCTCGACCAGTAGCGCGCCACGTCGTGCTCGAGGTGGCCGAGCACGTCGGCCGTCGAGGGGAGCCCGTCGGGGTCGGGGAGGTCGTCGGGCATCTCCATCTGGTGCTCGAGGCCGTCGTCGTGCGTCTGGAAGGAGGCGATGAGGGAGAGGATCGGCTCGCCGTGCTGGAAGGCCTGCGTGCGGCGCGTCGAGAACGAGCGGCCGTCGTGGATGCGATCGACCGCGAACGTGATCGGGTGCTGCACGTCGCCCGGGCGCAGGAAGTACCCGTGCATGGAGTGGATCGACCGGTCGTCGGGCACGGTGTGGGTCGCCGCCGTGATCGACTGCGCGAGCACCTGGCCGCCGAAGACCCGGCCGAGCGGCATCCACTGCGAGGGGCCCGTGAAGATGTCCTCGTGGGTGCGCGCGCCCGTGTCGGTGAGGCGCAGGGTGCTCAGCAGGCCGTCGATGGGACCGTTCATCGTTCCTCCGTGTGGGTCGGTCGGCCGCCGAACCGCCCGCCGGCGGGCGCCCGGCGGCGGGGGCCGCGGCGCTCTCTCGGTAGTCTAGACAGGCCATGGTCCAGCAACTCACGCTCGCCGACAGTCTGTCGCTCGGCGACCTCCACACCTACCTGCAGCGAGCGTCGCGGGTCGAGGACGGTGCGGTGCGCCTGGTCGCGGGCAACGACATCCTCGCCGTCTACACGGCGATCCTCTATCCGCGCGGCATCCTCGACGAGAGCCCGACGGTCCTGGGCCTGCGCACCTTCCAGCTCTTCGAGACCGACGACTTCGACATCGTGGTGCCGATGCGGTCGGTCGTCGACCGCATCGTGCGCGCGCGCGGCGAGCTCGGCGACGACGACGGCGGCGATCCGCGACCGGTGACCATGACGCGGCCGCCCGAGGTGAACACGGTCACATGGGCGGGCATCTCGCCGCCGCGGGGCGGCTGGCGTCCCCTGGGCGAGACGGATGCCGCGACGCTCGAGCGCGCCGCCCGTGCGGGCATCGACGAGATCGCCAAGGCGATCCCCGAGGGCACCGGCGAGCAGCTCGTGCAGCGCGTCCGCTCCGAGGTGTGGGGTCGCGGCATCGACGGGCTCGAGTACGTGCCGGCCGGCGCCGCGTTCGCGGCGTTCAGCCTCGGGTTCCTGGGCGACGACCCGATCTCGGTGTTCGAGACCGGACCCTGGACCCGGCTCAGCTCGCGACGCGGTCACGTCCTCGTCCGGCGGAAGGCCTGGACGCTCAAGGCCTAGTCCGGGTGCCCGCGCTCGTGGCCGGGTGGCCGTGACGGTCAGCCCGCGGCGATCGCACGTCCGGCGGCGCGTCCGGTGAACAGGCAGCCGCCGAGGAACGTGCCCTCGAGCGCCCGGTAGCCGTGCATGCCGCCCCCGCCGAAGCCGGCGGCCTCGCCTGCGGCGTAGAGGCCGGGCACGGGGACGCCGTCGGCGTCGAGCGCACGCGAGGACAGGTCCGTCTGGATGCCGCCGAGGCTCTTGCGGGTGAGGATGTGCAGCTTCACGGCGATGAGCGGTCCTGCGGCCGGGTCGAGGATCCGGTGCGGCGCGGCCACGCGGACCAGCCGGTCGCCCCGGTACCGGCGCGCACCGCGCACGGCGGTGAGCTGGAGGTCCTTCGAGAACTCGTGATCGACCTCGCGGTCGCGCGCGACGACCTCCTGCTCGACGCGGGCGGGGTCGAGCAGCCCGTCGGGGTCGAGCCGGCGCATGCCGTCGAGCAGTTCGGCGAGCGAGTCGGCCACGACGAAGTCGGCGCCGCGCTCCTTGAACCGCTCGACCGGGCCGGGAGCGCCGGGCCCGAGCCGCTCGGCGAGGAGGCGCAGGTCCCTGCCGGTGAGGTCGGGGTTCTGCTCGCTGCCGGACAGTGCGAACTCCTTCTCGATGATCCGCTGCGTGAGGACGAACCACGAGTGGCCGTGGCCCTCGCGCGCGAGGTGGCCGAGCGTCCCGAGCGTGTCGAACCCGGGGAACAACGGCGGGGGCAGCCGGCGCCCGGTGGCGTCGAGCCAGAGCGACGAGGGGCCCGGGAGGATCCGGATGCCGTGGCGTGGCCAGACGGGATCGTGGTTCTCGATGCCCTCGGTGTAGTGCCACATCCGATCCCCGTTGACGAGCCGAGCGCCGGATGCCGCGGTGATCGCGAGCATGCGTCCGTCCACGTGCGCCGGCACGCCCGACAGCAGGTTCGCGGGCGGGCGGCCGAGCCGCTCCGGCCAGGCGGCGCGCACCAGGTCGTGGTTGCCGCCGATTCCGCCGGAGGCGACCACGACGGCGGGCGCCCGGAACTCGAAGTCGCCCACGACGTCGCGGTTGGTGGAGGTGCCGCGCGGGCCGTCGTCCGGCGCGAGCGTGGCGCCGCGCACGCCGACCACCGCGCCGCCGTCGACGAGGAGCTCGTCGACCCGATGGCGGAAGCGGAAGGTCACGAGACCGGCGGCCTCACCGGCCCGCACCTTCGCCGCGAACGGCGCGACGACCCCGGGTCCCGTGCCCCAGGTGATGTGGAAGCGCGGCACGGAGTTGCCGTGCCCGACCGCGACGCCCGCGCCGCGCTCGGCCCACCCCACCACGGGGAAGAACCGGAGCCCGCGCTCGCGGAGCCACGCGCGCTTCTCGCCCGCGGCGAAGTCGAGGTACGCGTCAGCCCACCGCCGGCCCCACTCGTCCTCGGGGCGATCGAACGCGGCGGATCCGATCCAGTCCTCGCGGGCGAGCTCGAGCGAGTCGCGCACGCCGAGCCGTCGCTGCTCGGGGGAGTCGATGAGGAACAGCCCGCCGAACGACCACCAGGCCTGCGCGCCGAGGTTCGACTCCGGTTCCTGGTCGACGATGACGACGTTCCGGCCGGCGTCGACGAGCTCGGCGGCGGCGACCAGGCCGGCGAGGCCCGCTCCCACGATGACGGCGTCGTACTCGGTGCGGGTGCGGTGCTGCTCGGCCACGCGGACTCCTTCGTCTCGGCTGGCGGATCGGGTGCGGCGGGTGGGGCGGACGGGCTCGCGGAGCGCCGACGGGCGCGCCGGCGTCACTCCTCGAAGGTGTTCACCATCGCGAACGCCGCCCGCTGCAGATAGTCCCACAGGGTCGCCTCGGCGACCGGCGGCAGGTCGAGCGTGTCGACCGCGGCGCGCATGTGCGCGAGCCAGCGGTCGCGGGCGTCGGGGTTGACCTTGAACGGCAGGTGGCGCATGCGCAGCCGCGGGTGGCCGCGCTGCTCGCTGTACGTCGTCGGACCGCCCCAGTACTGCTCCAGGAACATCAGGAGCCGCTCCTCGGCGGGACCGAGGTCCTCCTCGGGGTACATCGGCTTCAGCACGGGATCATCCGCGACGCCCCGGTAGAACTCGTGTACGAGCCGCTCGAAGGTCGGGCGTCCGCCGACCTGCTCGTAGAAGCTGGGGGAGGGCAGGGTCATGGGGCGTCCTTCGGAGGGGTCTGCGGGCCGGCGGGCGGTTCGGGGCTCGCCCCGGGGGCGGCATCCGTCGGCGGCACGCTGCCCGCGCCGGTGATCGAGTCGACGGCGCGCTTGGTGCGCAGGCCGCGCCGGTCGGTGGCCGGCACCACCGGGCTCGGCGCGGTCTTCGGCGGCTTCGCGCCCTTGACGCGGGTGACGCCGTCGAAGCCCGTGAGGATCACGCTCGACAGGCTCGGCAGCTTGAGGCCGAGGTCGTCGAGCGCGCGCTTCAGCCGCATGCGCAGTTCGCGGGCGACGTCGTCCTTCGACGAGGTCCGCGCCTTCATGACGACGCGGATGACCATGGCGTCGGCCGAGATCGACTCCAAACCCCACACCTCCGGCTTCTCGAGGATGCGCGAGCGCCACTTGCCCGACTGCGCCATGCCCGTGGCGGCCTTCAGCAGGGCCGCCTCCACCTCTTCGACGTCGGCCTCGTACGGCACCGCGAGGTCGACGATGACGCGGGCCCAGCCCTGCGACATGTTGCCCACGCGGTTGATCTCGCCGTTGCGCACGAACCAGAGCGTGCCGTTCACGTCGCGCACGGAGGTGACCCGGATCCGGACGTCCTCGACGATACCGGTCGCGTGCCCGAGGTCGACGATGTCGCCGACGCCCAGCTGATCCTCGATCACCATGAAGAAGCCGTTGAGCGCGTCCTTGACGATGTTCTGCGCGCCGAAGCCGAGGCCGGCGCCGATCGCCGCGGACAGGAGCGTGAACGAGCCGAGGATGTCGGGCACGAGCACCTGCACGACGGCGAGCACCACGACGATGAACAGCGTGATGTTGACGAAGTTGGTGAGGACCGACCCGAGCGTCCGCGTGCGCTGCACGAGCCGCACGGCGGCCAGCGGCGACGCGTTGAGCGCCTGCGTGTCCTCGACGTCCTGCTTGCGCTTCACACCGGAGACGATCCGGTTGACCGTGCGGCGGATCGCGAAGTGCAGGAGCCAGCGGATCACGAGCGCGATGACGACGATCGCCACGACCGTGATGACGTTGGTGAGGATGACCCCCCACCCGCTGGCCCAGAACGCGTCGATCTGGGCCGGCATGTCGACCTCGGGTGCGGGCTCTTCGAAGCGGAGCATGGTCCGGAAGTCTATTGGACGCCGGGTCGGCGGAAGCTGCACGTCGGTCGGGTGCGCGGTGGGCGGCGTCGTCCGATCGCGCCCACCGCGCCCTGCCGGCCCGAGTCAGTCCCGGGCGACGGATGCCGCGTCGCGCTCCCGCGCGGCGAGCGCCCGGTCGAGTTCCGACAGCTGCTCGGCGACGAGCCGGTGCAGCGGCGCCGGCTCCGGGTGCGCACCGAGCCACGCGCGCGTGCGGCGCGCGAGCTCGGCGTCGACGACCGGTGCGGGGAAGAGCCGGCGGACGATGAGCGAGGCCATGGTGAAGCTGCGCTCGGCCCAGACGCCCTCGAGCATGCCCAGGTAGTCGTCGACCGTGCCGGCGAGCAGCGCCGGGTCGATCGTGCGCTGCCAGCCGTCGGCGATGGCGCGGGCCACGTCGTTCGAGAGCGACGCGTCGGTCGCGACCCGGCGCCACGCGGCATCCTTCGCGGCCTGGTCGGGTCGTGCGGCGCGCGCGGTCTCGGCGAGCTGGCGGCCCTTCGCCGTGTCGTCGGCGGCGAGCGCCTCGTCGATCTCGTCGTCGGATGCCGCACCGAGCGCGGCGCGGGCGATGGTGATCTCCCAGCGCAGGTCGAGGTCGATGTCGAGCCCCTCGAGGCGGGTGCGTCCGCTCGCGAGTTCGCCGAGCACGTCGGCGTGGGCCGGCACGCACGCGAGCCGCGTGAACGCCTTGGCGAACTGCAGCTGCGCGTCCGAGCCGGCGGGTGCGAGTTCGGCGAGCGCCCAGATCGCGTCGGCGGCCTCCTCGGCGAGGGCGTCGCGGTGCTCGTCCGCGAGGTAGCGCGACACGGCGAACTCGAGCCGGGCGAGCGCGAGCCCGCGCGCGGCGGACTGCGTCTCGTGGCCCGCGTTCGCGACGACCAGACGCACGAAGTCGGACGCGGGCTGCTCGGCGTCGCGCACGGCGTCCCACGCCGACCCGAGGATCACGGCCCGCGCGACCGGGTCGTCGAGCTCGGCGAGGCGGTCGCGGGCGGTGGCGAACGACGGGGCGTCGAGCCGGACCTTCGCATAGGTGAGGTCGTCGTCGTTCACGAGCAGGAGGGCGGGCCGGGCGAGCCCGACGAGCTCGCTCACCTCGGTGGCGGCGCCGTCGACGTCGAGCTCGACGCGGTGCACCCGGGCGAGGCGGTCGCCGACGCGGTCATAGGCGCCGATCGCAATGCGGTGCGGCCGAAGCGTCGGGTGGGATGCGGCCGCCGTCTGCAGCACGCGCGCGGCAGCGATCGTGCCCGCGGCATCCGTCTCGACCTCGAGGCGCAGCGTGTTCACGCCGGCGGTCTCGAGCCACCGCGACGACCAGTCGGCGAGATCGCGGCCGCTGGCCGCCTCGAGCTCGGCGAGCAGGTCGGCGAGGGTCGCGTTGCCGCCGGCGTGCTTCGCGAGGTAGGCGCCGACGCCGCGCTGGAACGCGTCGAGCCCCACCCAGGCGACGAGCTGCTTCAGCACCGACGCGCCCTTGTCGTAGGTGATCGCGTCGAAGTTCACCTCAACGTCGCCGATGTCGTCGATGACGGCGACGATCGGGTGCGTCGACGGCAGCTGGTCCTGCTCGGCGGCGTGCGTCTTCTCGTCGGTCGCGAACGTCGCCCACACGTCGGCGAACTCCGTGATGCGGGACGTCGCGAGCGTGGACGCCCAGGTCGCGAACGACTCGTTCAGCCACAGGTCGTTCCACCACCGCATGGTCACCGAGTTGCCGAACCACATGTGGCTGAGCTCGTGCAGCACGACGATGGCGCGCTGCTCCCGTCGGGCGTCGGAGACGCGCGAGCGGAAGAGGTAGCCCTCGTTGAAGGTCACCGCCCCGACGTTCTCCATCGCGCCCCAGTTGTACTCGGGCACGAAGATCTGGTCGTACTTGCCGTACGGGTACGGCACGCCGAAGGCGGTCTCGTAGAACGCGAGACCGTCGCGCACGAGCTCGAACATGACCTCGGGCTCGGCGTACTGCGCGAGCGACCGGCGCGTGAACAGCCCGAGCGGCACCTCGCGGCCGTCGGTGCTCGTCGCCGACGCCCGCCATGACGCGTACGGTCCGGCGATGATCGCGACGATGTAGCTCGAGATGACCGGTCCGGTCTCGAACGACCACGTGGCGGTGCCGGATGCCGCGCCGGGGGCAGGTTCGGGCGAGGGCGCGTTGCTCAGCACCGTCCAGTGCGCGGGCGCGGTGATGGTGAAGCGGACCGCGGCCTTCAGGTCGGGCTGGTCGAACACCGCGTACACCCGGTTCGCCTCGGCGACCGCGAACTCCGTGTAGAGGTACGCCTCGCCGTCGACGGGGTCGACGAACCGGTGCAGCCCCTCGCCCGTGTTCGTGTACTCGCGCGTCGACACGACGCGGAGCTCGTTCTCGGCGGCGAGCCCCTCGAGACGGATGCGATACCCGTCGGAGACGGTCGCCGGGTCGAGGGCCACCCCGTTCAGGACCACCTCGTGCAGCTCGGCCGTGGTCGACTCGATGAACGTCGACGCGCCGGGCGTCGCCGTGAACCGCGCGATCGTCTCGGAGCGGAAGCGGCCGTCGTCGCCGGTGAGGTCGAGCGTCACGTCGTAGGCGGGGGAACCGAGGAGCGCCGCGCGCTCCTCGGCCTCCGCCCGGGTCAGGTCGGGGCGGCCCATCGACTACGCCTCCTGCGCGTCGCGCGCCTGCGCGGCGATCGCGCGCTCGACGCCGGCGAGGCTCTCGACGACCAGGCGGCGCAGCGCGGGCGGCGCGTCCGGGTTGGCGTCGAGCCATCCGCGGCTCGCGTCGACCAGCGCGGCGTTCGCGAGCGGCGACGGGTAGAGCCCGTCGACGAGCTTCTCGGCGATCGCGTAGCTGCGCTCCTCCCAGATGCGCCCGATCATGCCGAAGTACCGCTCCACGAACGCCTCGAGCAGCGCCGGGTCGACCGCGCGGAGGAACCCGGCGGCGGTGTCGCGGACGACCGAGTTCGACGCGGTGTCCACGTCGACGAGCGACGACCAGGCGCGCTCCTTCGCCTCGGGCGTGGGCATCGCGGCACGGGCCTTCGCGGCCGCCTCGCGGCCGGTCGCCGTGTCGTCGGTCGCGAGGCGCGCGTCGATGTCGCCGTCGTCGGCGCGACCGGCCGCGGCGAGCGCGACGAGGAGCTCCCAGCCGAGGTCGGTGTCGACCGCGAGGCCGTCGAGCGAGAGCGCGCCGTTGTAGAGCGCGAGGAGGTCCTCCTGGTGCGTGCCGTGCTCGGCGATCGACGCGAACGCCTTCACGAACTGGAACTGGGCGTCGCTCCCGGGCTCGGCCTGGCTCGCGAGCTCCCAGAACCCGTCGGCGAGCTGGCGGAGCGCGTCGGCCCGGCGGGCGGGCTCGATGTAGGCGCTCGCGGCGAGGATCGAGTTGGCGAGCACGATGCGCAGGGTCGTCGACTCGGTCTCACTCGCGATGTTGCCGAGCACCAGGGCGAGGTAGTCGCTCGCGCGGGTCTCGCCGTCGCGCGTGGCATCCCACACCGAGCCCCACACGAGCGCGCGCGCCAGCGGGTCGTCGATCTCGGAGAGGTTGCCGAGCGCCACGCCGTGCGACGCCTGGTCGAGGCGGATCTTCGCGTACGCCAGGTCGTCGTCGTTCAGCAGCACGAGGTGCGGGCGGGGGAGACCCACGAGCTCGCCGACCTCGGTGCGCTCCCCGTCGACGTCGAGCTCGACGCGGTGGTCGCGCACCAGCTTGCCCTCGGACAGGTTGTAGAAGCCGATGGCGAGGCGGTGCGGGCGGATCGTCGGGTACTCGGCGACGGCCGACTGGAGCACCGCGAAGGAGGTGATGCGGCCCTCGTCGTCGACCTCGACCTCGGGGCGGAGCGTGTTGACGCCGGCCGTCTCGAGCCAGAGCTTCGACCAGCCCGACAGGTCGCGGCCGCTCGAGACCTCGAGCTCGGCGAGCAGGTCGGCGAGGGTCGTGTTGCCCCACGCGTGCTTGCGGAAGTACGCCGAGACGCCCGCGAAGAACTCGTCGACGCCGACCCACGCGACGAGCTGCTTCAGCACCGAGCCGCCCTTGGCGTAGGTGATGCCGTCGAAGTTCACCAGCACGTCCTCGAGGTCGCGGATCTCCGCGACGATCGGGTGGGTCGAGGGCAGCTGGTCCTGACGGTAGGCCCAGCTCTTCTCCATGGCGTTGAACGTGGTCCACGCGCCGTGCCACTCGGTGGCCTCCGCGGTCGCGATCGTCGAAGCCCATTCGGCGAACGACTCGTTCAGCCAGAGGTCGTTCCACCACTTCATGGTCACGAGGTCGCCGAACCACATGTGGGCGAGCTCGTGCAGGATCGTCACGACGCGCCGCTCCTTGACGGCGTCGGTCACCTTCGAGCGGAACACGTACACCTCGGTGAACGTCACCGCCCCGGCGTTCTCCATCGCGCCCGCGTTGTACTCGGGGACGAACAGCTGGTCGTACTTCGCGAACGGGTAGGGAACGCCGAACTTGCGCTCGAAGTACTCGAAGCCCTGCTTGGTCTTCTCGAAGATGTAATCCGCGTCGAGGTACTCCGACAGGCTCTTTCGGGCGAACACTCCGAGCGGGATCACCCGGCCGTCGGCGCTCGTCAGCTCGTCGCGCACGACGTCGTACGGCCCGGCGATGAGTGCCGTGATGTAGCTCGAGATCCGCGGGGTGGGTTCGAACGCCCACGTCGTCGCGCCCTCGTGGGCGGCCACCGGCTCGGGCGTCGGGGAGTTCGACACGACCTGCCAGTGCGCGGGAGCCGTCACCGTGAACCGGAACGCCGCCTTCAGGTCGGGCTGCTCGAACACCGCGAACATGCGGCGCGAGTCGGGCACCTCGAACTGGGTGTAGAGGTACACCTCGTCGTCGACCGGGTCGACGAAGCGGTGCAGGCCCTCACCTGTGTGCATGTACCGGCCGTCGGCGACGACGGTGAGCGAGTTCTCGTCCTTCAGGTTCGGCAGCTGGATCCGCACGCCGTCGCTCACCTCGGCGGGGTCGAGCGACTCCCCGTTCAGCGTCACCGAGTGCACGGCGGCCGTGATGGCGTCGATGAACGTCGACGCGCCCTCGCGTGCGCTGAAGCGCACCGTCGTCTCGGTCCGGAACACCTCCGGGCCCGTCGTGACATCCAGCCGGACGTCGTAGTCGTGCACCGTGACGAGCGCCGCGCGCTCCTCGGCTTCGATGCGGGTGAGGTTCTCTCCAGGCACTCGGCTCTCCATCTGCGTCGAACGGATGCGTCGCCGCGGGCGTTCGTGGGCCCGGGCAACCCGAACAGCCTAGCCCCGCCTCACCTCGCCCGGGAGGGGTGCGCCGCTCCCTAGACTTGCCCCATGCGCATCCACATCGCGACCGACCACGCCGGCCTCGAGTTCAGCCGGACGCTGCAGGCGCACCTGACCAACGGCGGCCACGAGGTCGTCGACCACGGCCCCGCCGACTACGACCCGCTCGACGACTACCCGGCCTTCTGCATCAACGCCGCGCTCGCCGTGGCGCACGACCAGGCGGCCGGCGTGAAGACGCTCGGCATCGTGTTCGGCGGCTCGGGCAACGGCGAGCAGATCGCCGCGAACAAGGTGCGCGGCATCCGTGCAGCGCTCGTGTGGAGCATGGACACGGCGATCCTCGCGCGGCAGCACAACGACGCCAACGTCATCTCGATCGGCGCCCGGCAGCACACGGTGGAGGAGGCGATCCGCTACATCGACGCGTTCATCGCCGAGCCGTTCTCGGGCGATGAGCGCCACGTGCGCCGCATCGCGCAGCTGGCCGAGTACGAGACCACGGGCGACATCGCCGGCAAGGGCGTGGCCGCGCCCGTCGCGGGGGAGTAGCGCGCGTGCCCGAGGGCCATTCCGTCCACCGCATCACGCGCCAGTTCGAGCGGAACTTCGTCGGGCACGTCGTGCACGCCTCGAGTCCGCAGGGGCGCTTCGCGGAGGGCGCAGCCGACCTCGATGGCCGGCGGATGACGGATGCCCGCGCCGTGGGCAAGCAGATGTTCCTCGGCTTCGAGGGCGACCGCTGGCTGCGGGTGCACCTCGGCATGTACGGGGCGTGGGACTTCGCGGGCGACATCCTGATGGATGCGACCATCGCGTCGTCGAACGGGCGGATGGGTCAGACGAACCAGAAGGGCACGTTCCTCGACTCGCCCAACCCCGACGCGGTGGTGCTCGACTCGGCCGGCGAGAACTCGCTGACCTCGATCGGCGCGCCGAGGCGCACGCGACTGCGCATGTCGGAGTCCGAGAAGGAGCAGAACGGGTTCGAGACCTTCCCGCCCGAGCCCGTCGGCCAGGTGCGCGTGCGGCTGCTCACCGAACGCGTCGTCGCCGACCTCCGCGGTCCGACCGCGTGCGAGGTGCTCGACCCGGCGCAGGTCGAGCAGGTCGTCGCGCGACTCGGTCCCGACCCGCTGCTCGACGACGGCCCCGACGCCGAGGAACGGTTCACGAGCGTCGTCCGCCGCAAGCCCACCCCGATCGGGCTGCTCCTCATGGACCAGAACGTGGTCTCGGGCATCGGCAACGTCTACCGCGCGGAACTGCTCTTCCGCGCCCGGCTGAACCCGCACACCCCGGGCCGCCTCGTCCCCGACGAGACCGTGCGCGAACTCTGGCGCGACTGGTCGCGGCTGCTCCGCATCGGCGTCGAGACCGGGCAGATGATGACGATGGACGGCCTCGAGGGCGAGGCGTGGCGCGCCGCCATGGCCAACCGCGACGACCGCCACTGGGTCTACAAGCGCGAAGGGCTCCCGTGCCGGGTGTGCGGCACGAACATCGCCCTCGAGGAGATGGGCGCCCGCAAGCTCTACTGGTGCCCGAACTGCCAGGCATAGGAGCCGCATGAGACAGAACCCGAGCTTCACCCTCGCGAGCGAGGAGGGCGTGAAGCGCCTCATCCGCGAGCACCCGTGGGCGACGATCGTGTCGATGACGGATGCCGCGGGCCTCGTCGCCTCGCACTACCCCGTCCTCCTCGACGAACGCGCCGAGGGCATCGCGCTCCTCACCCACGTCGGACGCCCCGACGAGCAGGTGCACGAGCTCGGCCGCCACGAGGTGCTCGTCGTCGTGCAGGGACCCCACGGGTACATCTCGCCCGGCTGGTACGACGCGAACCCGGCCGTGCCGACGTGGAACTTCATCACCGCCCACCTGCACGGGACCCCCGAGTTGCTCGAACCCGACGAGAACCTCCGCGTGCTCGACGCGCTCGTCGACCACTTCGAGCAGCGGATGCCCGAGCCGCGCGGCATGCGCTCCACGCCCGAGAACGCCGCCTACGCCGAACGGATCGCCGCGGGCACCGTCGGCCTCCGGATCCCGATCACCCGCTTCGTCGCGAAGAACAAGATGAGCCAGAACCGACCCGCCGAGACCGTCGACCGCATCATCGCCGAACTCGAGGGCGACGGGCCGTACGCGAGCCCCGCGCTCGCCGCCGAGATGCGGCGCACGCACGAGGCGCTGCGGGCGGCTCGCGCGTGAGCGCGGCGGATGCGGCCGCGCCGGCCGCCCTCGTCCTCGCCGGCGTCCGCATGCCGGGATCTGACGCGGTGCTCGACGTGCACGTCGCCGACGGCCTCGTGGAGACCATCGCGCCGGCAGGCGGACTGCCCGACGTCGCCGGCGTCGAGCGCCGGGACCTCGACGGCCGCGTGCTCGTCCCCGGCCTGTGGGACCGCCACGTCCACATGGCGCAGTGGGCCATGGCCGCCCGGCGCATCGACCTCGGCGCCGTCGGGTCCGCTGCCGAGGCGGCCGAGCTCGTCGCGGCATCCGTCGCCCGAGGCGCCGCCGAGGTCGTCGGCATGGGCTACCGCGACGGGCTCTGGCCCGACGGGCAGTCGGTCGGACTGCTCGACCGCGTCGCCGGCGACGTGCCCGTCGTGCTCGTCTCGGGCGACCTGCACTCGTGCTGGGTCAACACCGCCGCGGCCCGCCGGCACGGCCTCCTCGACCGCGCCGGCGACAGCGGAGTGCTCCGCGAGGACGATTGCTTCCGCCTCGTCCGCGAGCTCGACGACGTCGCCGACCAGGTGCTCGACGACTGGGTCGCCGACGCCGCCCGCGCCGCCGCAGCCCGCGGCGTCGTCGGCATCGTCGACTACGAGATGCGCTGGAACCGCGACGACTGGGCCCGACGCGCCGGCAACGGGTTCGACGCGCTCCGCGTCCGCTTCGGCGTCTACACGCAGCACCTCGAGCGGGCCGCCGAAGCCGGCCTGCGCACCGGCGACGTCGTCGACGGCACCGGCGGGCTCGTCCGCGTCGGCGGCTACAAGGTCATCACCGACGGCTCGCTGAACACCCGCACCGCCTGGTGCCTCGACCCGTACCCGGGACTCGGCCCCGACGAGCATCCCTACGGCGTCGCCAACGTGCCCTACGACGAACTCGTCCCGCACCTCCGCCGCGCCCGCGAGATCGGCCTCGACCCGGCCGTCCACGCCATCGGCGACCGAGCCAACGAACGCGCCCTCGACGCGCTCGAGGCCGTCCAGCCGAACGGATGGCGCGGCCGCGCCGCCATCGAGCACGCCCAGCTGCTGCGCCGCGACGACCTCGACCGGTTCGCCCGGCTCGGCATCGTCGCGAGCGTGCAGCCCGAGCACGCCATGGACGACCGCGACATCGCCGACCGCTACTGGGCCGGACGCACCGACCGGGCGTTCATGCTCCGCGACCTCGCCGCCGCCGGCGTCGAACTCGCACTCGGGTCCGACGCGCCCGTGGCGCCCCTCGACCCGTGGGTCGCGATCGCGGCCGCCGTCGGCCGCACCCGCGACGGGCGCGCCCCGTGGCATCCGGAACAGGCCGTCGAGGCGTCCGTGGCGCTCGCCGCATCGACGGACGGCGCCGGCACCGTCGTGCGCGAGGGCATGACCGCCGACCTTGCCGTCGTGGAGCTCGACCCGGTCGCGGCATCCGTCGACGACCTGCGCCGCATGCCTGTCGCACTCACGATGCTCGGCGGGCGGATCACCCACGGGGGGTAGCCCCCGATCGGTTCGGGTGCCCGCCGGCTGGGGCCCCCGAGGCGCCCGCGATTGGCTTGGGGTATGCCAGGACTCCGCCGCCCCCGCGCCGTGCTCGTCTCCACCGGACTCGGCCTGATCGCCGCGACGACCGCCGTGGCGCTCGCCGCCTGCTCGATGGGCGGACCCGGTCGGGTCGCCACCATCGGCGAGGTCGACCTCGACACGCCGCTGCCCGTCCCGCCCCTCGCCGAGTCGACCGTGGAGCCCGACGGCACGCGCGTGTTCTCGCTCGAACCGCAGGCCGGCACGACCGAGTTCGCGCCCGGCGTCGCGAGCGAGACCTGGGGATTCGACGGGTCGTACCTCGGGCCTACCCTGGTCGCCGGGCGGGGCGAGCGGGTGCGCGTCGACGTCGGGAACCGGCTCGAGGTGCCGACCACCGTGCACTGGCACGGCATGCACCTGCCCGCCGAGATGGACGGCGGGCCGCACCAGATGATCGCGCCCGGCGACACGTGGTCGCCCGGGTGGACCGTCGACCAGCGGGCCGCGACGCTCTGGTACCACCCGCACCCCCACGGCGAGACGGAGGAGCACGTCGCACGTGGGCTCGCGGGCCTCTTCCTCGTGCGCGACGACGCCGAGGGCGCGCTCCCGCTCCCGCGCGAGTACGGCGTCGACGACCTGCCCGTGATCGTCCAGGACGCCGCCTTCACCGACGAGGGCCGGCTCGAGACGCCGCCGCAGGGCTTCGCGGGCCGGCTCGGCGATGAGCTGCTCGTGAACGGGGTGCGGGGCGCCTACGCCGAGGTCGCGGACGAGCTCGTCCGCCTGCGGCTGCTCAACGCCTCGACCGCGCGCAGCTACGCGTTCGGGTGGGGCGACGGCAGCCCGATCGACGTGATCGCGACCGATGGCGGGCTGCTCCCGGCATCCGTCGCGCTCGAGCGCGTGATGCTGTCGCCCGGCGAACGCGCCGAGGTGGTGGTGCGGATGGCGCCCGGCGAACGTCGCACGCTGCAGTCCGTGATGACCCCGGCCGCGGCGGGGCTGCAGCCCGTCGTCGCCGGGATGAACGGCGCGACCGATGAGTTCGACGTCCTCGAGCTGCGGGCGGCCGACGTGCTCGACCCCTCCCCGGAGCTCCCGGAGCGGCTCGTCGAGCTCCCCCCGATCGACACCGACATCGCCGTGACGCGCACGTTCGACCTGAACGGCTTCCAGATCAACGGCGAGCAGATGCGCTCGGACCGCATCGACGAGACCGTCACCGTCGGCACCGCCGAGCGCTGGATCGTCTCGAACCCGAGCGGCGTGCCGCACAGCTTCCACGTCCACGACGTGCAGTTCCGCGTGGCATCCGTCGACGGCGCCCCACCACCGCCCGAGCTCGCCGGATGGAAGGACACCGTGTACGTGAGGCCGGAGACCGAGTACGAGCTGATCCTCCGCTTCGACGACTTCGCCGACCCGGACACGCCGTACATGTACCACTGCCACCTGCTCTGGCACGAGGACCAGGGGATGATGGGCCAGTTCGCCGTCGTCGAACCCGGCCAGCGTGCGACGATGACCGAGGAGACGAACGACCATGACCACCACTGAGCCCACCGCCGCGGCGCCGACCGCCGAGACGGCCGCCGAGGTGCCGGCGGCGAGCCGGTCGACGGATGCCGCGCCGCGCCGCCGCGGCTACGGGGCACGCTGGGCGGCAGTGCCGCGCGAGCTCGGCTACCTGCTGCTCGGCTTCCCGATCGCGGTCGTCGCGTTCACCGTGCTCGTCACGCTCTTCTCGACCGGCGTGAGCCTCATCGTCATCGCGGTGGGCGTCGTCGTGGTGCTCGCGGCGCTCTACACCGCGCGCGGACTCGGTGCGTTCGAGCTCATGCGACTGCGCTGGGCGGGGCGACCCCCGGTGCGCGAACCGCGCTGGCAGCGCGGACCGGAGGGCGAGGGGGCGTGGGCGTCGTTCCTGCGACCGCTCATCGACGGCCACTACTGGTTGTACCTCCTGCACGGCATGGTGGTGTTCCCGATCGTGTCGCTGTTCAGCTGGATCGTCACCGTCGTGTGGGTCTCGGTCGCACTCGGCGGGCTCACCGCGTGGATCTGGGATCGCCTGCTCGTCCAGACGACGTCCGGTTCCGTCCTGCAGGACTCCCTCCTTTTCCGCGCGTTCGCGCGCCTGGCCGAGGCGCTCGGCGTCGAGCCCATCGTGCTCGCCGGAGTGGGGCAGTTCGTGCTCGGCGCGGTGCTCCTGCTCACCCTGCCGTTCATCACCGGCGGGCTCACGCGCCTGCACGAGGCCGTCGACCGGGGCATGCTCGGCGCCTGGCGTTCCGAGGCCCTCGAGCGCCAGGTCGCGCAGCTGTCGGCGTCGCGCGGGGCCGCGGTGCAGGCTGAGGACGCCGCTCTCCGCCGGCTCGAGCGCGACATCCACGACGGCCCGCAGCAGCGGCTCGTGCGCCTGCAGATGGACCTCGCGGCGATCGAACGCAAGCTCGACGTCGACCCCGAGGCCGCCCGTGTCCTCCTCGGTGAGGCGCGGGAGCAGGCCCGCGACACCCTCGACGAGCTGCGGGCGCTCTCCCGCGGCTTCGCCCCGCCGCTGCTGCAGGACCGCGGCCTGGCGAGTGCGCTCGAGTCGCTCGCGGCGCGCAGCCCCGTGCCGGTGACGCTCGAGGTGCAGGCGACGGATGCCGCGCTGCCCGCGGCGATCGAACGCAACGCGTACTTCATCGCCGCCGAACTGCTCACGAACGCCGTCAAGCACGCGTCGGCCAGCGCCGTCCGCCTGCGCCTCTCGACGAGGGACACCGGGCCGAGCGGACTCTGGCTCGACCTGTGGGTCACCGACAACGGCCACGGCGGCGCGGCGGTCGTCCCGGGCCACGGACTCGCCGGCCTCGACGAGCGCGTGCGCGGACTCGGCGGGCTGCTCGTCATCGACAGTCCCGCGGGCGGGCCCACCGTGATCGGCGCCCACTTCCCGTACGTTCGGGAGCGGACTGCGATCGAGCCGGTCCCGCCGACCGCTCGCTAGGGTGGGACGGTGACCGACCAGGCTGCCGGCGCACCCGTGCGCATCGTCCTCGCGGAGGACTCGATGCTGCTCCGCGAGGGCCTCGTGCGACTGTTCGACGAGGCCGGGTTCGAGACGGTCGGTGCCTACGGCGACGCCCAGTCGCTGCTCGCCGACCTCGACCGGGCGGCACCGGAGGTCGCGGTGCTGGACGTGCGGATGCCGCCGACCTTCCGCGATGAGGGCGTCCGCGCGGCGATCGAGTTGCGGCGACGGGCGCCGCGACTCGGGGTGCTGCTGCTCAGCCAGTACGTCGAGAGCACGTACGCGCACGAGCTGCTCGCCTCCGCCGACGGCGGCATGGGGTACCTGCTGAAGGATCGCGTCGCCTCCCTCGAGGACCTGCAGGACGCGGTGCTGCGGATCCGGGACGGCGGCACGGTGCTCGATCCGCAGGTCGTCCGGGAACTGCTCGCCCGCCGCGGCGACCCGCTCGCCTCGCTCACGCCGCGCGAGCGCGAGGTCCTCGAGCTCATGGCCGAAGGGCGGACGAACGCGGGCATCGCGTCGCAGCTGTTCATCGGCGTCGGGGCGGTCGAGAAGAACGTGACGTCGATCTTCCAGAAGCTCGGCCTCGAGGACTCGGGCACCGACCACCGTCGCGTGCTCGCGGTGCTCGCCTGGCTGCGGCGCTGAGGCCTCACGCCGGCGGCGTCCTCCGGAGCGGCCGGTGCGTGTCGATGGCGTGACGATAGGTGCGGTACCCCCACACGAGCCAACCGAGGACGGCGACCAGCGCGACGGCACCGCCGGCGACGACGGCGACGACGATGTCCGCGCCGAGCGCCACGACGATGCCGCCGGCGAGCAGGCCGAGCACCGACGCCTCGACGACGGTGATGATCATCATCGAGCTCGCGAACACCTGGCTGCGTCGCGGTCCGTACGCGTAGTACGTGCGCGCGACACCCGGCTCGTCGTCGTTCGCCGAGGAGACGAGGTACCGCTCGAGTCCGGGGTCGAGATCGAGGTAGGCGCCGCGGAGGCGGTTCATCGCGATGACGTACATCAGGTCGTCCGTCCCGCTGTTGTACACGCGCATCGCCGTGATCAGCCCGAGCAGCGCCAGGAGCAGCAGGATGCCGAGGGCGGCGACGCCGAACCATCCGCGGAACTGCGTCGCGTTCCCGAGGAGGCCGAGTGCGAGCAGGCCGGCGGACACGAGCGTGAGGAAGATCGCGATGCGCGTGAGCACCTCGCTCTGCGTCGTGGAGCGCGAGGCGAGGAGGCTCCAGTGCTCCGTGGCGAGCATCTGCGCTCGGAGCGACTTCTGCGCATCGGTCAGTCCGCCGCCGTCCGGTCCGGCCCCGGATGTCGGCGGAGACGGGTCGGGCCCGGGCGCATCCGCCATACCGGCATTCTGCACCCGGGCCCGGTTCCGCGCACCTGTCGGCGCGGGGCCTGGTCGTTACTCGACGCTGGTGTGCGCGGCGAGGAACCAGCGGTCCTTGTCGAGGCCCTGCCGGATCTCGATCGCGACATCCTGGCTCGCCGGGTCGAGTTCCTCGAGTCCCTCGATGGCGGCGTTGACCTTCTGCGTGGCGACATCGATCTGCGCGACGACGTCGGCGATCGTCTCGTCGGACTGCTTGAAGCCCGCCTTCGGATCCACCGCTTCGGTCTGCTTCGCGATGGTGGACAGCCTGGCGTCGATCGGCAGTCCCAGCGCGACGACCCGCTCGGCGGCGAGGTCGGCCCACTCCTGTGCGTGGTCGACGACCGTGTCGAGGAACTCGTGCACCTCGAGGAAGTCGCGGCCCCGCACGTTCCAGTGGGCCTGCTTGCCGTTCACGGCGAGCACGGTGAGTTCGTGCACGACCGGGGTGAGGAACTGCGAGACGCCCGAGGCCACCTCGGGGTCGGCGCCGCCCTTGGGCGGGGCGGACTTCTTGGGAGCCGTCTTGGAGTCGGTCATGTGGTCCCCTTCCACTCGATGACGTTCGCGAACCACGCTACGCCGACGGGCGACGGATGGCCCAGCGGATGACGCGGATTCGCAGGGGGTTGACGGACTGTGGAGGGGATGACGGGAATCGAACCCGCACCATCAGTTTGGAAGACTGAGGCTCTACCATTGAGCTACATCCCCGAGCGCCCGCTCGCGGGCACCCGATCATCGTAGTACACGATGACCGTCGTCCCGCGCCGGCCGCTCCGCGCTAGCGGAGTGCGGCGATCGTCCGCGTGGCGCCGCGAGCGAGGCGCACCTGCCGTTCGTAGGTCGCGGCGATCACGACGAGCAGGGCGCCCGCGAGCCCGAGCCACAGCCACCACCAGACCGCTTCGTACAGCGCGCTGATCCACGGCCAGAGCTGCGTGAGGGCGTGCACGAGGAGCACCGCCCCGCCCAGGAGGACGGGGGCCTGCAACCGGAGCACGGCGCCGACGACCACGGCGGCGACCGCCGCGACGCCGAGTCCGACCACCCGCCAGAGCTGCGGATCGGTCCAGTCGGCGAGCAGGGCCGGGAGGAGCACCACGGCGAGACCGGGCCCGAGCGCGGGCCAGCTGCCGAGTCCGGGTCGGCGCGTCAGGTCGATCGCACCGGCGGCGATGAGCCCGAGTCCGACCGGGACCGTCACGAGATCGAACGGGTCCACCGTGCTCGCGGCGATGACGACGAGCGCGCCCAGCACGAGAACGCCGAGCGTGGTCCACCGGAGGATGGGTCCGGACAGGGGCCTCGTGCGCACGGCGACGGACGCCACGTGCACCGCCGCGAGCGACGCGAGGAGCAGGCCGGCTCGCAGGTCGGGCAGGTCGTCGTCGAGGATGGCGGCGAACGTCGGCACGGAGGCGAGGGTCACGGATGCGGCGAGACCCCACTCCGCGAGCGTGGTGGGTCGCGGCTCGGTCCGCGACCACGCGAACGCGGCGACCGCGCCGACGGCGAGCGCCGCCGCAGACCAGACCTCGGGCACGAGGGCCCCGGACGCACCGGTCGCGACGGCGGTACCGCAGACGACCGCACCGCCGGCCACGGCGGCCCATCCGGCAGTCACGACGAGCAGCCGCAGGGGAACGCCCCGCACGGCGTCCGGCAGCGCGAGTCCCGCCAGGAGCACCACGGTGCCGATCGAGACGAGGAGCAGCGCGCGCAGCTCCGACCCGCTCGCGGCCGAGACGCTCGGGAGCACGGCGATCACGGCGGCGGCACCGAGCACCGCGGTGCGTCCGACCGCGGTGCTCGCGCCGGCGGGCCGGCGCCACATGAGCAGCGCGCCGGCCGCGCCGAGCGCCACGGCCAGCGGCAGGGTGTACGCCTCGACGTCCCGGACGCCGTCGGCGGCGAACCGCGCCCAGACCGCACCCACGGCCAACGGCAGGCTCAGCCATGACAGGTGGCGCGCCGGCGAGTCGCCCCCGACGGGATCGCCCCAGAGCGCGGCGATCAGCATCGGAAGCGGGGTGAGGATGAGCAGCGCGAGCCAGGTCTGCTCCGGTGCGGACGGGGGGAGGAAGGCCGCGGTGAACGCGACGATCGCGACCGGTCCGATCGCCGATGCCCACGCGTCCCGCACGCCGGAGGCAATCGGAAGGAGGACGTGCGCGAGGCCCGCCGCGAGCAGGGCTGCGCCGGCGACGCCGTGGACCACCGACGCCGCGGAGCCGTAGGCGGCGACGACCGATGCGCCCGCAAGGCCGAGCGCGATCGGCGTGGCTGCCGCGAAGGCCATGCGGAGTCCCGGTACGGGCGATCGCAGCCAGAGCAGGCCGACGAGCACGAGTGCGGTCGCGGGAACCCAGCCGACCGCCTCGCCGAGCGGGAGCGCATCGAGGTCGGGTACGGCGAACCGGGCTGCGATCGTCGGGATCGCGGCCGCCAGGGAACCGACCAGTGCGGCCGCGAGCAGCGGGATGGCGATCGCCGAACGATCGCCGCGCCCGAGTGACCGCACCGCAGCCACCCCCGCGAGGGCCAGCGCTGCGACGAGCCCGCCGACGAACGCACCGCGGTCCCAGGGCGACGTGAACGCGGACCCGGCCGCGTCGCTCCACGCGGGGAGGCTGAAGGCCGCGAGCGCGACGATCGCCGCACCCGCGGCGGCGTGCCCGACGGCGAGCGGCCGCGCCGCCGACGACCAGATCCGCCGCGCGAGCACCCGGCCGGCGATCGCGAGTCCGAGGACCACCGGCACGACCCACCACCACAGTCCGGCGCTCCCGTGCGACAGCGCCCATGCTGCGGCCGCAGACCCCATGCCGAACACCGCGAGCACCGACACCGCGCCGGGAACGCGGCGGAGGAGTCCGATCGCTGCCAGCACGAGCGCCACGACGCCGACGCCGACGAGCAGCGCCGTGATGGCGAGCGGCGTCGGGGCCGTCAGGGCGGCGGCCACCGCAGCGGTGCCGAGGAGCGCCGCCGGGACGGATCCGAGCCGACGGAGGCGACCGAGCAGCAGGAAGGCGATCGCCGCGGCGACGCCGAGCGCCGCGGGCGCCAGCGCGGCACCCGTCGCCACGCGGTCGAGTTCGCCGATCAGTCCGTCGTCGCCGGGGCGCGGGGCGGTGGCGTCGAGCGTCCACGCCCGGAACGGCACGGTCGCGAGCGATGCCCCCGCGAGCGCCGTGACGAGCAGCGCCGGCACCGCCGCGACGATCGCGGTCGTCCCGCTCGCCACGAACGCGGTGAACCCGTCGCGGAACCAGGAGGCCCGGAGCCGCGCTGCGGCCGCGGCGAGGCACGCGATCACCGCAGCGGAGGTCGGCGCCGCCCACAGGGCGTCGCGCTGGTCGAGCTCGATGGCGGCACCCAGGGCCGGGGCGGCCGCCGCCGCGACCCCCGCGAGGGCAGCCGCGAGCGGTGCCTGTCGGGGCCAGGCATCCGTCGAGCGGGCCCGGAGCGCCACCAGCATGACGAGCCAGCCGCCGGCGACGCCGGCAAGCGCCCACGTCGCCCCCCATTCCGTGCCGCCGAGGGCCCATGGGGCGGCGACGAGCGCGGTGACACCGCCGACGAGCCCCGCGGAGACGAGGAGCGTGCGCTCGATCGCGGCGCGGCCGAAGCGTGCGGCCGCTCCCGCGAGGAGCACCGCCAGCCCGCCGAGCCACACGCCCGTGGCGGACTCGCCACGCGGCGCGATGCCGTACATGAAGATGCCGAGGCCGGTCGGCGCGAGGACCGCTGCCGCGATCCCGGTCACGCGGACGGCCGTGACGAGCCGCGCCGCGGCGAGCAGCGCCGCGAGGACGAGCAGAGCGGTGCCCCAGTATCCGGGCGCGTCGACGCGGTCGCTCAGGAACAGGTCGTTCGCCCGCACGATCCAGACATCCAGCACGAGCAGCACGACGGCCAGCGCCGCCACGCCCTCGGCCGTGCCGGGCAGGCCGCGTGCGCGGAGCAGCCAGGCGACGCCGAGGACGAGCACGCTCGCGACCGCGATCACGACCGACCGGACCTCGAGCGTGGCGATGAGGTAGGCGACCAGCAGGAACACGACGGCCGCGACGGACAGGAGCACCACGCCGAGCGTGAGCAGGAGGACCTGCACCCCGGAGCGCCGGGCACGCAGCGGCGTCCCGCCCTGCGGTTGCGCGACCTGCGGCGCCGTGGCCGGGGGCTGCGCCACCGGCTGCAGCGGCGGCGCGGCCGGCGACAGCGGGGGAGCGAGCGGCGCCGGGCCGGCGTTGGCCACGGGCGCGGCCACGGCCGGCAGGGGAGGCGGCACGGGCCGCGCGGCGGCCGCGGCCTGCTGCGCGCGCATCCGGCTGAGGACGACCTGCCGCTCCGCCTCCGCGTCCCGCACGCGGGCGCCTGCCGCGAGCGCCTCGGCGGCGAGCGGGACGTCGAGCCGCAGGCCGCACGTGTCGCACACGGTCCGGAACAGCTGCGAGAAGCAGGCGGGGCAGCGGGTGGTGTCGACGAGCATGGCGGGGTCGCTCGGCCAGCGTCGCACGTCGGACGCCGCGGGATGCGTCTGATGGGGCATGCGCTCACTCTGGCACGCCGGCCCACCTCCGTCGTCGGTGTCCACACCGAGTCCGTTGTCCACAGGGCGCCGCCGGAGGAGTCGTCGTCAGGGCGGGCGGCGGCTCGTGCAGTAGACTTTCCGGCGTCCACCCCCACTCCGACGTGCTCCGGCATGCCGACCCGGGCGGACGACGAGTCAAGCCGACGGCTCGGGGCGTAGCTCAGCTTGGCTAGAGCGCCCGCTTTGGGAGCGGGAGGTCGCAGGTTCGAATCCTGTCGCCCCGACGAGTCGCACCGGCTCGACACGAACTTCCACCAAACAGGAGAATCTTCCCCATGCCGACCACTTCGGTTGAGAAGCTGAGCCCGACGCGCGCCAAGCTCACCATCTCGGTGACGCCCGAGGAGCTGAAGCCCAGCATCGCCCACGCCTACGAGCACATCGCCGAGCAGATCGCCGTGCCCGGCTTCCGCAAGGGCAAGGTGCCGCCGCCCATCATCGACCAGCGGGTCGGCAAGGCCGCCGTGCTCGAGCACGCGGTCAACGAGGGCCTCGACGGCTTCTACCGCGCCGCGGTGAACGAGCACGAGCTCCGCCCCCTCGGCCGCCCCTCGGCCGACATCGTCGAGTGGCCGAACGAGAAGGACTTCTCCGGCGACCTGCTGCTCGCGATCGAGGTCGACGTCCGTCCCGAGATCGAGCTGCCCGATTACCAGGGCCTCGAGCTGACCGTCGACTCGGTCGAGGTCGGCGACGACGAGGTCACCGAGGAGCTCGAGCGTCTCCGCAGCCGCTTCGGCACCCTCATCACCGTCGATCGCCCGGCGAAGACCGGCGACTTCGTCACGCTCGACCTGGTCGCGACGATCGACGGCACCGAGGTCGACACCGCGAGCGGCGTCTCGTACGAGCTCGGCTCGGGCGAGCTGCTCGAGGGCATCGACGAGGCGCTCGACTCGCTCACCGCGGGCGAGACCACGACGTTCGAGTCGAAGCTGCTCGGCGGCGACCACCAGGGCGAGACCGCCGAGATCACCGTGAGCGTCACGGCCGTCAAGGAGCGCGAGCTCCCCGAGGCCGACGACGACTTCGCGCAGATCGCCAGCGAGTTCGACACGCTCGACGAGCTCACCGCGAGCCTCAAGGAGCAGGTCGCGAAGAACAAGTCGTTCGGTCAGGGCAGCCAGGCCCGCGACCTCCTCGTCGACAAGCTCCTCGAGCTGGTCGACGTGCCCGTCGCCGACAGCGTCATCGAGGACGAGGTGCACCGCCACCTCGAGTCCGAGGGTCGCCTCGAGGACGACGAGCACCGCGCCGAGGTCACCGAGTCCAGCACGAAGGCGTTCAAGACCCAGATCGTCCTCGACGCGATCGCCGAGCAGGAGAAGGTCCAGGTCAGCCAGGAGGAGCTCACCCAGTACCTCGTGCAGGGCGCCGCGCAGTACGGCATGGACCCGAACGAGTTCGTCCAGATCCTCAGCCAGAACGGCCAGATCCCCGCCATGGTCGGCGAGGTCGCCCGCAACAAGGCGCTCGCCATCGCGCTCGGCAAGGTCACGGTGAAGGATGCCGCCGGCAACGCGGTCGACCTCTCCGAGTTCACCGCCGTGGTCGACGAGAACGAGGCCGAGGGCGACGAGGCCGCGTCGGAGGCGCCCGCCGAGGAGGCGCCCGCCGAGGAGGCGCCCGCCGAGGAGGCGAAGCCCGCCAAGAAGCGCTCCAGCAAGAAGGCCGCCGAGGCCGACGAGGCGTCCGCCGAGGAGGCCGACGCCGAGAAGAAGCCGGCGCGCAAGCGCACCGCGAAGCAGGCCGACGCCGAGTAGTCGGCGACGACCCGAGCGAGCACGCGACGGGGCCGGGCACCCATGCCCGGCCCCGTCCGTCGTCTCCGGAGGAGGAAAGGAGCATGGACGACTGGCAGCGCCGGGTCGATGCCGTGTGGGCGGCGGCGTCCGACCTCGGCGATCAGGCCGTGATCGAGCGCATCGACCTGCTCGTGGCCGAACTCCCGGCGGACGATTCCCGCGGTCCCTTCGAGGCCGCAGGCGCACGCGACTCGGCCGGGCTCGAGGCGGAGGCGGAACCGCGCTACCGCCGGGCCCTCGAACTCGGGCTGTCGGGTCGGGCTCGCGTCGAGGCGCACATCCAGCTCGCGTCGACCGTCCGCAACCTCGGACGTCGGGAGGAGGCGCTGGTGCTCCTCGACGGCGTCCGCGACGATGCGGGCGACCTCGCCGACGCGGTCGAGGCGTTCCGCGCGCTCGCGCTCGCGTCGTCGGGTCGAACGGATGCCGCGGCATCCGTGGCCCTCATCGCCCTCGCCCCGCACCTCACGCAGTACCGCCGCGCGGTCGACGCGTACGCGCGCGAACTCCTCGCGCCCGCACCGGAGGACGACACCACGACGCCGTGATGCCCGTCGTCGCGACGCGGCATCCGCCGACGGCGAACAGCCCGGTTCGCGCGTGTTGCACCGGATAGATTCGAGACAACGCACGAACGAAACGGAGCGAAATCCATGGCCGAACCGACACTGCAGCCCAGTGTGTTCGATCGACTGCTGAAGGACCGCATCATCTGGCTCGGCTCGGAGGTGCGCGACGACAACGCGAACGAGATCGCCGCGAAGCTGCTGCTCCTCGCCGCAGAGGATCCGAACAAGGACATCTACCTCTACATCAACTCGCCCGGCGGGTCGATCACGGCGGGCATGGCCATCTACGACACGATGCAGTTCGTCCCGAACGACATCGTCACGGTCGGCATCGGCATGGCGGCCTCGATGGGGCAGCTCCTGCTCACCGCGGGCACCAAGGGCAAGCGGTACATCACGCCGAACGCGCGCGTGCTGCTGCACCAGCCGCACGGCGGCTTCGGCGGCACCGCGAGCGACATCCAGACGCAGGCGCAGCTCATCCTCGACATGAAGAAGCGCCTCGCCGAGATCACCGCCGCGCAGACCGGCAAGTCGGTCGAGCAGATCAATCGCGACGGCGACCGCGACCGGTGGTTCAACGCGCAGGAGGCCCTCGAGTACGGCTTCGTCGACCACATCCGCGAGTCCGCGCTCGACGTCTCGGGCGGCGGCGGCACGCAGCCCGGCTTCGAGGACACCAAGGCCTGAGGAAGAGAGAACAGCGAATGAACATCCCCGCTTTCGGCGGCACCGCGTTCAGCGGCGTCCAGGCCCCCGGCTCGCGCTACATCCTGCCGAGCTTCGAGGAGCGCACCGCCTACGGCTACAAGCGACAGGACCCGTACGCGAAGCTCTTCGAGGACCGCATCATCTTCCTCGGCGTCCAGGTCGACGACGCGTCGGCCGACGACATCATGGCGCAGCTGCTCGTGCTCGAGTCGATGGACCCGGACCGCGACATCATGATGTACATCAACTCGCCCGGCGGCTCGTTCACGGCGATGACCGCGATCTACGACACGATGCAGTACATCCGTCCGCAGATCCAGACGGTGGTGCTCGGCCAGGCCGCCTCGGCCGCGGCCGTGATCGCCGCGGCCGGCACCCCGGGCCGACGCCTCGCACTGCCGAACGCGCGCGTCCTGATCCACCAGCCGGCGATGGGCGAGGCCGGCCACGGCCAGGCGTCCGACATCGAGATCCAGGCGGCCGAGATCCTGCGCATGCGCACCTGGCTGGAGGAGACGCTGTCGAAGCACTCCAACCGCACCATGGAGCAGGTCAACGCCGACATCGACCGCGACAAGATTCTGTCCGCGGCCGAGGCCCAGGAGTACGGCCTCATCGACCAGGTGCTCACGTCGCGCAAGACGCTGCCGGCGCTCGCGCGCTGACCGACGACGTCCGAGGGGCGGGTGCGGATGCCGCATCCGCCCCTCGTTCGTCACGTTTCCGCCAAACCGTGGCGGATCGGCCCCGCCCGGCTTCGGTCGGGCTAGGCTCGGAGCAGACGCGTTTCGAGGGAGGAAACGATGGCACGGATCGGGGAGAGTGCTGACCTGCTGAAGTGCTCCTTCTGCGGAAAGAGCCAGAAGCAGGTGCAGCAGTTGATCGCCGGTCCCGGCGTGTACATCTGCGACGAATGCGTCGAGCTCTGCAACGAGATCATCGAGGAGCGGCTCGCCGAGGCGGGCGAGGCGGAGTCGGGCGAGTTCGAACTGCCCAAGCCGAAGGAGATCTTCGCCTTCCTCGAGGAGTACGTCATCGGCCAGGAGGCCGCGAAGCGCGCGCTCGCGGTGGCGGTGTACAACCACTACAAGCGCGTTCGGGCCAAGGCGGCGATCGCCTCCGCCGACCGGGCGCACGACGACGTCGAGATCGCGAAGTCCAACATCCTGCTCATCGGCCCGACCGGCTGTGGCAAGACGTACCTCGCGCAGACCCTGGCCAAGCAGCTGAACGTCCCCTTCGCGGTCGCGGATGCGACGGCGCTGACCGAGGCCGGCTACGTCGGCGAAGACGTCGAGAACATCCTCCTGAAGCTCATCCAGGCCGCGGACTACGACGTCAAGCGGGCCGAGACGGGCATCATCTACATCGACGAGGTCGACAAGATCGCGCGGAAGGCCGAGAACCCGTCCATCACGCGCGACGTGTCGGGCGAGGGCGTGCAGCAGGCGCTGCTGAAGATCCTCGAGGGCACCGTGGCATCCGTGCCACCGCAGGGCGGGCGCAAGCACCCGCACCAGGAGTTCATCCAGATCGACACGACGAACGTGCTGTTCATCGTCGCCGGCGCGTTCGCCGGACTCGAGGACATCATCTCGTCGCGGGCCGGCAAGCGCGGCATCGGCTTCGGCGCCCCGCTGCACTCCAAGCAGGATGAGGCCGAGCTGTTCAGCGAGGTGCTCCCGGAGGACCTGCACAAGTTCGGCCTGATCCCGGAGTTCATCGGCCGCCTCCCCGTGGTCGCCACGGTGACGCCGCTCGACCGCACGGCGCTCATGGAGATCCTCACCGAACCCAAGAACGCCCTCGTGCGCCAGTACCAGCGCATGTTCGAACTCGACGGGGTCCAGCTCGAGTTCGAGCACGCCGCGCTCGAGGCGATCGCCGACCTCGCCGTGCTCCGCCAGACCGGCGCCCGCGGACTCCGCGCGATCATGGAGGAGGTGCTGGGGCCCATCATGTTCGAGGTGCCCTCGACCACCGGGGTCGCGCGAGTGGTCGTCACGAAGGAGACGGTCATCGACAACGCCGCGCCGACGATCGTTCCCTCGAAGCCGCGCCGCGCCGAGAAGTCGGCCTAGCCTCGGCAGCCGGCGCGCCGCCACCGGCGGCCGCCGTCAGTCGAAGACGCGGAACACCCGCCAGTGGCGACCGTCGTGGCCGACGTCGAAGACGTGGGTCTCGCCGTCGTCGGCGCTCGCCTGGAACCGCCAGCCGGTGATCGCGAGCGGCGCGCGGCCGGGGGCGAGGTCGTGGCCGTCGAACGGGTGCCACCAGTCGGCCGGACCCACCAGGGGCGTGGGCGTGTCGCTCACCCGATACCGGCGTGCCCGCCACACCAGCCGCTCGGGCGCGCCCGATGGCCCCGTCCAGACCTCCGCCGGTTCGACCGTGCGTCGCATGGCGCCCTCCGCCGTCATTCGAAACTGTGTTCGAATCCTAGCAGCGTTCGGGCGCGACGGCACCGGTCGACCGAGGTCGACCGGTCGGCGTTCCGGTCAGGCCAGGTCGTCGTCCGTCCGGGCGCCGAAGACGATCTCATCCCAGCTGGGCATCGACGCGCGACCCTTCTTGGCGCGAGGAGCCGACGACGCCTTGCCGCCCCACAGGGCGCGCGCGGCCGCGCCCGCTCGACTCTCGTCGTCGTGCGAGGCGTCCGGCTCCGCCGGGGCCGCCTCGGGAGCGATCGGTGCCGGGGTCGAGGGCGGGTCGGGCTGCGCCGTGACCGTCGCGGTCGGAGCGAAGGGCGCCGGCTGCGGCATCCGCTCGGTCGCGCCGGAGAGGGACTCGCGTTCGCCGCGCCGGCGCCTAAGGGCCTCGAGCAGGTCCGCGGTCTCGCCGGTCGGGGGAGCGGGCTCGTCGGCGCGCTTGATCGCCGCCCTCGCGACCGCGCTGGAGGACCCCGCCGGCTGGCGCTGGACGGCGACCTCGGGCTGCGGCGCGGTGTCGTCGTCGGCGGTGTCCGACGATTCGAACGTGAACGCGCCGCTGTCGAACCGCGACGACTCGTCGTCGGCCGAAACCGCCCGCAGGCGCGGGATCATCCCGCCACGGACCTCACCGTGCTTGGACAGCGTCGCGGCGTCCGCGTTCTGCGGGTGCAGTGCCTGCTTCCGCGGCTCGAACGACCAGCGGGCGTCGTGGTCGATGCCGTCCGCGGTGAACTCGAGCTTCACCATCCAGCCGTGCTCCTCGTCCTTCCAGCTCGCCCAGCGCTCGCCGTGCGCACCGAGGCCGGCGAGGCGCTCGCGCACCATGCTGCCGAAGGATGCCGGCTCATCGGCCTCGGGCTCGCCGGGGACGTGGATCGGGACGGCCAGCGCGGAGGTCACCATGTGCTCGCGCTCGGCGATCACCGGACCCTCGAACCGGCGGATGTAGTCGACCGAGGCGCCGGTGAGTTCCGCGACCTCCTCGGCGGAGAGGCCCGAGCGGATGTGCGCCTGGACTTCGCGGGGCGACAGCTTCGGGCCCGTGTGGGCCTCGGGGATGGCCTGACGGATGCGCGACTGGAGCACCTCGTCGACCTCGATCCGGAATCGCGCCCCGTCTTCTGAGGCTGCGACGAGGGCGCCGTCTTCGACACCGATCACCTTCAGTTCCTGCATCGCGAGAAGCCTTTCCGTGCCTTCGTCTCCGCCCAAGGATGCCACGCCTCGGCCCGGCGCCCGGGAATACGGCGGGCGCGCCGCGAGTTGTGCCTGCAACCGGGGCGAACGCGACTCCGGGAGGGTTTGCCAACGGCATCGAATTGATGCAGACTATGGCGGCCGAACCCTCGGCACCGGAAAAAAGGATGGGAATGGCAACGGACTACGACGCGCCACGGAAGACCGAAGACGACTCCGAGTCGATCGAGGCCCTCAAGGAGCGCGTGCCCGACAAGATGTCGAGCGCCGTCGACGTCGAGGACGCCGACAACCCCGGCAGCTTCGACCTCGCGGGCGCCGACCTGTCCGACGTCGAGCTGGACGTGGTCGTGCTGCCGCCGCAGGCCGACGAGTTCACGTGCGTGAACTGCTTCCTGGTCAAGCACCGCTCGCAGATGGACCACGAGACCAAGCTCGGGCCGATCTGCCAGGAGTGCGCCGCCTAGGCCCGCTCCTCACCGACTCCTGGCCGCCGCGATCCGTTGATCGCGGCGGCCAGTTCGTTCGGGTGCCGCGTCGAGACGAGCCAGTACGGCGCCGGGTCCGCGGCATCCGTGATCGGCACCCGGACCACGTCGCGGATCCAACCGCGGATGACGAGGTGGGCGCGCGCGTCGAGGCCGGTGCCGCGTTCGACCCGGGCGTCCTCGCCGACCGCCGGGACCGCGGTGCCGACGTCCTCGATGGGGACGCGCGCACGACCGGCGCGGAACTCGCCGCCGGACACCTCGACCACCGGCGCCGTGAGGGTCAGCGACCCGGCGACCGCCGCGTACATCAGCAGGCCCGTCACCACGCCCGCGGGCACCGACACCGGCGCGAGCACGAGGATGCTCGAGGGGATGAGCAGGAGGCTGATGAGGTAGATCCAGGGCGTCGGCCACAGCCGTTCGCGGTACTCGGGCATGGATCTATCAGACCAGACTTCTGCACTACCCTCGAACGGTGACCGATTCCGTCGATGTGCTGATCACGGCCGACCGCGTCCCCGCCTACGCCCACCCGGGCGATGCGGGAGCCGACCTCCACGCCGCCGAGGCGGTGGTGCTCGAACCGGGGGAGCGCGCGACGGTCGGCACCGGAGTGGCGATCGCGCTGCCCGACGGCTACGTCGCGTTCGTGGTGCCCCGTTCGGGCCTGGCCTTCAAGCACGGCATCACGATCGTGAACGCGCCCGGGACCGTCGACGCCGGATACCGGGGCGAGATCAAGGTCGCACTGTTGAACACCGACGCCCGCGAGGCGTACCGCATCGAGCCGGGCGACCGCATCGCCCAGCTCGTCGTGATGCCCGTCAGCCGGGCGCGGTTCGTGGAGGTCGAGAAGCTGCCCGGCAGCCTCCGCGGCGAGGGGGGATTCGGGTCCACCGGATTCGGGGCGAACCAGTCAGGAGCACACGCGTGAGCGACATCGAGAACATCGACGACTTCCCGGTCGACCAGCCCAAGTCGGCCCCCGCCGATCGGGCCGCGAACGGCCCCCTCGACGAGTCGGAGGCCAATCCGGTCCGCCCGTACGTCGACCTCGGCGGCGTCAAGGTGCTGCCCCGCGAGGGCCTGCACCTCCGGCTCGAGGTCGAGGAGGGCAGCAAGCGCGTGGTCGCGGTCGGCCTCGACTACGCCAATTCGACCCTCCAGGTCCAGCCGTTCGCGGCACCGCGGTCGAGCGGGCTCTGGCATGAGATCCGCGACCAGATCGCCGAGCAGATCGCCCGGCAGGGCGGCACGACCACGGTCCGCGAGGGATCGTTCGGTCCCGAGCTCCTCGCGCAGATCCCGGTCACGACGGCCGACGGACAGGCCGGCCAGATGCGGCTCGCGCGCTTCATCGGCGTCGACGGCCCGCGTTGGTTCCTCCGCGGCGTGATCGCCGGCGAGGCGGCCACCGATCCGGCGGCGGCGGCGAAGGTCGAGGACCTCTTCCGCTCGATCGTCGTCGTCCGCGGCGACACGCCGATGCCCCCGCGCGACCTCATCCCGCTGCGCATGCCCGCGCCGTCGTCGGGCGGTCCCGGCGCGTGACCTCGCACGATCCGGACGCGAACCCGCCCGAGCGCGAGTCCGCTCCCGCGGCCGACGAGGGCGGTCCGGCGCCGGCCGCGCGCGAGGGTGCCCCGGCCGACGACCTCGCGCGTCAGTTCGCGGCCGCGGCCGAGCGATCAGGCCTGGGCCGGATCGCGCGCGACGAGACGCTGACCCCGGCCGACCTGATCGGCGCGCTCGGCGGCGTGCGCGGCCTCGCCGAGGCGATCCTGCCCGGCCTGGTCTTCCTCGTCACCTACACCTTCACGCGCGAGCTCGTGTGGGCGCTCGTGGCGTCGCTCGGCCTCGCCGTCGTCTTCACGGTCGCGCGGCTCGTGGCCCGGACGCAGCCCACGCAGGCCATCGCCGGCCTGATCGGCGTCGCGGCATCCGCTGCGCTGGCGCTCTGGACCGGGCGCGCCGAGGACAACTACGTCATCGGCTTCTACACGAACGCCGCCTACGCGGTGGCGATCCTGGTCTCGCTGCTCGTGCGCTGGCCGCTCGTGGGACTCGTGGTCGGCTTCCTCATGGGCGACGGCACGGCGTGGCGCCGGCGGCGGCGGACCTATCGCGCCATGCAGCTGCTGACCGTCGTGTGGCTCGGCATGTTCGTCGCGCGCCTCGTGGTGCAGGTCCCGTTCTACTTCGCCGGCAACGTCGAGGCGCTCGGCGCCACCCGGCTGCTCATGGGCGTGCCGCTGTACGCGCTGCTGCTCGTCTTCTCGTGGCTGGTCGTCCGGGCGGTGTACCCGGCGCGGACCGCGCCCGCGGAGTGATAGAGTTATCTCGACATCAAGATAATTTCCGGATGCCGGAGTGAGCCTGTCGGCAGGCGGGGCGCTGCACTAGCCTTGCTTGGGGCGGGGCAACGGATCATGACGAGCACCGCCATGCGCCGCCGCGCGGGCGGCATCCGCGAAGGAGAGGACACCGTGTCTGCAGTGAACAGTTTCGGGGCGAAGGACACGCTCCAGGTCGGCGACCAGGCGTACGAGATCTACCGGATCGACACGGTCCCCGGTCACGAGAAGCTCCCCTTCAGCCTGAAGGTCCTGCTCGAGAACCTGCTCCGCACCGAGGACGGCGCGAACGTCACCAAGGAGCAGATCCAGGCGCTGGGGTCCTGGGTCCCGACCGCCGAGCCCGACACCGAGATCCAGTTCACCCCGGCCCGCGTGGTGATGCAGGACTTCACCGGCGTGCCCTGCATCGTCGACCTCGCCACCATGCGCGAGGCCGTGGTCGCCCTCGGCGGCGACCCGAACAAGATCAACCCGCTCTCGCCGGCCGAGATGGTCATCGACCACTCGGTCATCGCCGACCTGTTCGGCACCGAGAACGCCCTCGAGCGCAACGTCGAGATCGAGTACGAGCGCAACGGCGAGCGGTACCAGTTCCTCCGCTGGGGCCAGACGGCCTTCGACGACTTCAAGGTCGTGCCGCCCGGTACCGGCATCGTGCACCAGGTCAACATCGAGCACCTCGCGAAGGTCATCTACCACCGCGACGTCGACGGCGTCACCCGCGCCTACCCCGACACCTGCGTCGGCACCGACTCGCACACCACCATGGTGAACGGCCTCGGCGTCCTCGGCTGGGGCGTCGGCGGCATCGAGGCCGAGGCGGCCATGCTGGGCCAGCCCGTGTCGATGCTCATCCCCAAGGTGGTCGGCTTCAAGCTCTCCGGTGAGATCCCCATGGGCGTGACCGCGACCGACGTCGTGCTCACGATCACCGACATGCTGCGCAAGCACGGCGTGGTCGGCAAGTTCGTCGAGTTCTACGGCTCCGGCGTGGCGTCCGTGCCGCTGGCCAACCGCGCGACCATCGGCAACATGAGCCCCGAGTTCGGCTCGACCGCGGCGATGTTCCCGATCGACGAGGTCACCGTCGACTACCTGCGCCTCACCGGCCGCAGCGACGAGCAGATCGCCCTCGTCGAGGCGTACGCGAAGGCGCAGAAGCTCTGGCACGACGCCGACACCGAGCCCGAGTTCTCGGAGTACCTCGAACTCGACCTGGCCACGGTCGTGCCGTCGATCGCCGGCCCGAAGCGTCCGCAGGACCGCATCGTCCTCTCGTCGGCGAAGGCGAAGTTCGAGGAGGACCTCACGAACTATGCCGACGTCGAGCACGACCTGGTCGACCTCGAGGTCGCCGAGTCCTTCCCCGCGTCCGACCCGCCGAGCAACACCCCGGAGGACGAGCACAACCATCACGTGCACACGCACCGTTCGCACGCGCCGAAGACGGCCTCCAAGCCGACCCCGGTGCAGACGCCGGATGGCGCGAGCTACACGCTCGACCACGGCGCCGTGACGATCGCGGCGATCACCTCGTGCACCAACACGTCCAACCCCTCGGTCATGCTCGCCGCGGGCCTGCTCGCGCGCAATGCGGTGCAGAAGGGCCTGAAGGCCAAGCCGTGGGTGAAGACCACGCTCGCGCCGGGCTCGAAGGTCGTCACCGAGTACTACGAGAAGGCCGGCCTCACCAAGGACCTCGAGGACCTCGGCTTCTACACGGTCGGCTATGGCTGCACCACCTGCATCGGCAACTCCGGCCCGCTGATCGAGGAGGTCTCGGCTGCGGTGCAGCAGAACGACCTCGCGGTCACTGCGGTGCTCTCGGGCAACCGCAACTTCGAGGGTCGCATCAACCCCGACGTGAAGATGAACTACCTCGCGAGCCCGCCGCTCGTCATCGCGTACTCGCTCGCCGGGTCGATGAACTTCGACTTCGAGACCGACCCGCTCGGGCAGGACTCGGACGGCAACGACGTCTACCTGAAGGACATCTGGCCCGACGCCGCCGAGGTCCAGAAGACGATCGACGAGTCGATCAACGAGGAGATGTTCACGCGCCAGTACGCGAGCGTCTTCGAGGGCGACGAGCGGTGGCGCAACCTGCCGACCCCGACCGGTGCGACCTTCGAGTGGGACTCGGAGTCGACCTACGTGCGCAAGCCCCCGTACTTCGAGGGCATGACGCTCGAGACCACGCCGGTCACCGACATCAGCGGCGCGCGCGTGCTCGCGAAGCTCGGCGACTCGGTCACCACCGACCACATCTCGCCGGCCGGCTCGATCAAGGCCGACAGCCCCGCCGGGCGCTACCTCACCGAGCACGGCGTCGACCGGAAGGACTTCAACTCGTACGGGTCGCGTCGCGGCAACCACGAGGTGATGATCCGCGGCACGTTCGCGAACATCCGCCTGAAGAACCAGCTCCTCGACGGCGTCGAGGGCGGCTACACGCGCGACTTCACCCAGCCCGGCGGCCCACAGTCGTTCATCTACGACGCGTCGATGAACTACCAGGCGCAGGGCACGCCGCTCGTGATCTTCGGCGGCAAGGAGTACGGATCGGGCTCGAGCCGCGACTGGGCGGCGAAGGGCACGAGCCTGCTCGGCGTGAAGGCGGTCATCACCGAGAGCTTCGAGCGCATCCACCGCTCCAACCTCATCGGCATGGGCGTCGTGCCGCTGCAGTTCCCGGCGGGGGAGTCGGCCGACTCCCTCGGCCTCGACGGCACCGAGGTCGTGACCATCACCGGGCTCGAGCAGCTGAACGAGGGCGTCACCCCGAAGACGGTCCACGTCGTCGCCGAGCCGAGCGAGCACTCCCCGGAGGGCAAGCAGACGGTGGAGTTCGACGCGATCGTCCGCATCGACACCCCGGGTGAGGCCGACTACTACCGCAACGGCGGCATCCTGCAGTACGTGCTGCGCAGCCTCGTCTGACGCGGCGATCCACGAGGGCGGCGAGCACGGCTCGCCGCCCTCGTTCTCTGCCCGGGCTCTCAGGTCGCCCGGCGTAGACTTCTACGAACCCCGCCGGGGCGGCGACGCCCACGTCTTCGGAGGCACGACGAATGAGGCTGCTCGACACGATCCGCGGTCCCCGCGACCTGGACGCCCTCTCCCACGACCAGCTGGAGGAACTCGCTCGCGAGATCCGCGAGGTGCTCGTCGCGAGCGTCTCGAAGACCGGCGGTCACCTCGGACCCAATCTCGGCGTGGTCGAGCTCACCATCGCCATCCATCGCGTGTTCGACTCGCCCCGCGACCCGATCATCTTCGACACGGGCCACCAGTCCTACGTGCACAAGCTGCTCACCGGCCGTCAGGACTTCAGCAGCCTCCGCCAGACCGGGGGGCTCGCCGGCTACCCGCAGCGCTCCGAGTCCGAGCACGACGTGGTCGAGAGCTCGCACGCGTCGAGCTCGCTGTCCTGGGCCGACGGCATCTCCAAGGCGTTCGAGATGACCGGCCAGGGCGACCGGCACGTGGTCGCCGTCGTGGGCGACGGCGCCCTGACCGGCGGCATGACGTGGGAGGCGCTGAACAACATCTCCGACGACAACACGCGCAACCTCGTCGTCGTCGTGAACGACAACGGCCGGTCCTACGCGCCGACCATCGGCGGCATGGCCCGCTTCCTCAACTCGGTGCGCACCAAGCAGTCGTACCGCACGCTGCACCTGCGCAGCCGCAGCGCGTTCGACAAGCTCGGCTCGCCCGGCCGCGCGTTCTACCGCGGCGTGCGCGGTGGACTCCACGGCTTCCTCAGCCGGTTCAGCGGCAACGAGGCGCTCTACTCGAACCTCGACATCAAGTACATCGGACCGATCGACGGCCACGACGAACGCGCGGTGGAGGAGGCGCTCCGGCAGGCGAAGTCGTACGGCGCCCCCGTGATCGTGCACACCATCACCGACAAGGGCCGCGGTTACGAGCCGGCGCGTCGCGACGTCGCCGACCAGTTCCACGCCGTCGGCCAGATCGACCCCGAGACGGGCGAGTCGATCGAGAAGGCGTCGGCGCCCTCGTGGACCGGCGTGTTCGCGGATGAGCTCGTGAGCCTCGCCGAGCGCGACGAGCGGCTCGTCGGCATCACCGCGGCGATGCTCCGTCCGACCGGACTCCACCGGATGGCTGAGCGCTTCCCCGCCCGCGTCTTCGATGTCGGCATCGCCGAGCAGCACGCGGCCACCTCGGCCGCCGGCCTCGCCTTCGGCGGCCTGCACCCGGTCGTCGCGGTCTACGCGACCTTCATCAACCGTGCCTTCGACCAGGTGCTGATGGATGTCGCCCTCCACAAGGCCGGCGTGACCTTCGTGCTCGACCGTGCCGGCGTGACCGGGCCCGACGGCCCCAGCCACCACGGCGTGTGGGACCTGTCGATCCTCCAGGTGGTCCCCGGGATCCGCATCGCCGCGCCCCGCGACTCCGTGCGCCTGGCCGAGGAACTCGGCGAGGCCGTGCGGGTCGACGACGGCCCGACGGTCCTGCGGTTCCCCAAGGGCACGGTCGGCACGGAGTACGAGGCCGTCCGCCGCACCGACGACGGCGTGGACGTACTGGTCGAGTCCGAGCGGCGCGACGTGCTCATCGTCACGGTCGGCCCGATGGCCGGGATCGGACTCGAGGTCGCGCAGCGGCTCGAGGCGCAGGGCATCGGGGCCACGGTCGTCGATCCTCGTTGGGTCGTGCCGGTTCCGCAGAGCGTCGTCGAGCTCGCCGCCGACTATCGGATCGTCGTGAGCATCGAGGACGGGATCCGGGTCGGCGGCATCGGCACCCGCATCCGTCAGGACCTGCGGGAGGCCGGCGTCGACACGGCCGTGACCGAGGTGGGCCTGCCCGACGAGTTCCTCGACCACGGCTCTCGGGGCGACATCCTGGAGCGCGTCGGCCTCACGCCGCAGCACATCGCCCGGGACGTCACGGCGATGGTGCTCGGCAGCAAGCTCCCGCACGCGCGCAACGCGGGCATCGAGCTCCCGAGCGACACCGCGCCCCAGCCCCGGGTGTGAACGGCGCGCTCCCGCTCACTCGATGCGGTAGACGTGCTCGACGGCGTCGCCGATCCGAGTGACGCCGGTCAGGCGCATCGGCGGGGTCACGGTGCCCACCGGAAGCAACGGTCGCCCGCTCCCGAGCGCGACCGGCATGTACCCGATGAGCAGCTCGTCGAGCCGGCCCGCCTCGAGGAACTGCGCGGCCACCGGACCGCCGCCGATCACCCACACGTTCCGGCCGGCGGCCGCCTCCACCGCGGCATCGGCGATCGCGTCGACCTCGCCGGCGGCGAATCGGATGTCGGCGCCGTCGGGCACCGGCAGGTCGCGATGGGTGAGCACCCAGGTGGGCAGGGCTCCGTACGGCCAGCCGCCGCCCTCTCGGAGCACCCACTCGTAGGTCGTCGCTCCGAGCACGAGCGCGCCGACGTCGGCGAAGAACCGGTCGTAGTGCTCCTGGAAGTCCTCCATGCCGAACTGCAGCAGCCACCCGAGGTCGTCGTGCTCATCGGCGATGAACCCGTCGATGGTGGAGGCGACGTAGTACTGGATCTTCGTCATCCGCCGAGCATACGAACGACCCCCGACAACCAGGTGCCGGGGGTCGTTCGGTCGATCAGGCGTGGATCAGGCGTCGACGCCGCGGATCGGCGGGTGGTGGAACGTGTCGCCGAAGACGCGCTCCGACGCTCCCACCCGGTCGAGGTACGGCGTGAGCCCGCCCATCTGGAACGGGAAACCCGCCCCGAGGATCATGCAGAGGTCGATGTCCTCCGCGGCGCTCACGACGCCGTCGTCGAGCATGAGCTTCGTCTCACGCGCCAGGCCGTCCTGCAGGCGGGTCAGGATCTCATCGGGCGACGAGGGGTTCGTGCCGCCGGAGACGATCTTCATCGCGCCCTTGTCGAAGCCCTTGACCTTGCCCTTGTCGTCCTTCTCGAGCAGCTTGCCGTAGTCGGCGAGCCGGTGCAGGTTCTCGGAACGGTAGAACCGGTCGGGGAACGCCGCGTGGTGGGTGTCGAGCACATGCGCGCCGACCTTGAGCCCGACGAGGTCGAGCAGGTGCGACGGAGCCATGGGCAGGCCGAGCGGGGCCATCGCCTCGTCGACGGTCTCGAAGGGCGTGCCCTCGTCGACCGCGCGCATCGCCTCGCCGAGGAGCACCGCCAGCAGGCGGTTCACGACGAAGCCCGGCGTGTCGGCGGTGATCACCGCGTTCTTCTTGAGCTTCGCCGCGGTCACCATCGCGGTCGAGAGCGTCGCGTCATCCGTGCTGCTCGTCTTCACGACCTCGATCAGCGGCATGACCGCGACAGGAGTGAAGAAGTGGAAGCCCACCACGCGCTCGGGGTGCTGGAGCTTCGCGCCGATCTGCTCCACGGAGAGCGACGAGGTGTTCGTCGCGAGGACCGCCTCGGGCGAGATGAACTGCTCGACCTCGGCGAACACCTGCTGCTTGATCTCGAGCTCCTCGAACACGGCCTCGATGACCCAGTCGCAGTCGGCGAACTCGGACTTGTCGGTCGTGCCGTGCACGAGCGCCTTCAGGCGGTTCGCCTCGTCGGGGGAGATGCGGCCCTTGTCGCGCAGGGTGTCGATCTCGCCGGTGATGTACGCCACGCCCTTGTCGACGCGCGCCTGGTCGAGGTCGGTGATCACGACCGGCACCTGGAGTCGCCGGACGAACAGCAGCGCGAACTGGCTGGCCATGTAGCCGGCGCCGAGGACGCCCACCTTGGTGACCGGCTTGGCGAGCGCCTTGTCGGGGGCGCCTGCCGGCTTCTTCGCGCGCTTCTGCACGAGGTTGAAGGCGTAGACGGATGCCTGCAGCTGGTCGCCGGCGATGAGGTCGGCGAGGACCTCGTCCTCGCGCTCGAAGCCCTCGGCCTTCGTGCCGGACTTCGCGGCCTTCAGCAGGTCGAGCGCCGCGTAGGGCGACTTGGGCACCGAGCCGATGCGGCTCTGCAGCATCTTGCGGGCGATGCCGATCGCGGCATCCCATTTGACCAGGCGCTCGACCTTGCCGGGCTCGTTCGGGCGCTTGACCTTCACGCGGCCGGAGACCACGCCGTCGGCCCAGCGGATGGAGTCCTCGAGGTAGTTCACCGACGGGAACAGGGCGTCGGCGATGCCGAGCTCCAGCACGTCGCCCGCCTTCAGCGTGCGGTTCTGCTTGAGCGGATTCTCGATGACGACCTTGAGCGCGTTCTCGATGCCGATCAGGTTCGGCAGCAGGTAGGCGCCGCCCCAGCCGGGGATGAGGCCGAGGAACACCTCGGGCAGCGCCACGGCCGGCGTGGACGCGTCGACGGTGCGGTAGTCGGCGTTCAGGGCGATCTCGAGGCCGCCGCCGAGCGCCAGTCCGTTGATGAAGGCGAACGACGGGACGCCCACCTCCGAGAGCTTGCCGAGGGCGTGGTGTCCGAGCTGCCCCATGCGGAGCGCGATCTCCCGGCTCGGGATCTCGGCGACCTTCGACAGGTCGGCGCCCGCGGCGAGGATGAACGGCTTGCCGGTCACCGCGACCGCGTGGATCTCGCCGGCCGCGGCCCGCTCGCGCAGCCCGTCGAGGGTCGCGGCGTACTCGAGCAGCGACTTGGGTCCGAGCGTGTTGGGACGGGTGTGGTCGCGGCCGTTGTCGAGCGTGACGAGCGTGAGCGTGCGCCCCTCGGAGATGGGGATGTCGCGCACGTACGAGTGCGTGACGACCTCGTCGTCGGACAGCGTCTCGAGCTCGGAGAAGTCGATCTTGGTGTAGTCGGTCATCATTCCCCTCAGGCCTTCTTCGCGGCCTTGCGCGAGTAGTTCGGGTTCTCCCAGATCATCGTGCCGCCCTGTCCGAGGCCCACGCACATGGTGGTGATGCCGTAGCGGACGTCGGGGCGCTCGGCGAACTGGCTGGCGAGCTGGTTCATCAGGCGCACGCCCGACGAGGCGAGGGGGTGACCCACCGCGATCGCTCCGCCCCACGGGTTCACGCGGGGGTCGTCGTCGTCGATGCCGTAGTGGTCGAGCAGCGAGAGCACCTGGACGGCGAACGCCTCGTTGACCTCGATGAGCCCGATGTCGTCCATCTTGAGCCCGGCCAGCCGCAGCGCCTTCTCGGTCGCCGGGACGGGGCCGATGCCCATGATCTCGGGGTCGACGCCCGCGAAGGCGTAGCTCACGAGCTTCATCTTGACGTTCATGCCGAATTCCTTCGCGGCGTCGGCGCTCGCGAGGAGTGCCGCGGTCGCGCCGTCGTTGAGGCCCGACGCGTTGCCGGCGGTGACCCGGCCGTGCGGACGGAACGGGGTCTTGAGCCCGGCGAGGCCCTCCATCGTGGTCTCCGGTCGCATGACCTCGTCGCGCGTCGCGAGCCCCCAGCCCTCGGCGGTGCGGATGGCGACGGGGACGAGGTCCTGCTGGATCTTGCCGGCCTCGTACGCCGCCGCGGTCTTCCGCTGGCTGCCCAGGGCGTAGCGGTCGGCGCGCTCCTTGGTCAGGTGCGGGAAGCGGTCGTGGATGCGCTCGGCGGTGGCACCCATGACGAGGGCGTCCTCCGAGACCATCCGCTCCGCGACGAAGCGGGGGTTGGGGTCGACGCCGCTGCCCATGGGGTGGTGGCCCATGTGCTCCACGCCGCCGCCGATGGCGAGGCGGTACTGGCCGTAGCCGATCGAGCCCGCGAGCATGGCGACGGACGTCATCGCGCCGGCGCACATGCGGTCGATCGCGAAGCCGGGCACCGACTTGGGCAGGCCCGCGAGGATGGCGGCCGTGCGGCCGATGGTCAGGCCCTGGTCGCCGGCCTGGGTCGTGGCGGCGATGGCCACGTCGTCGATCTGCTCCTTCGGGGCGCTCGGGTTGCGTTCCAGGAGTCCGACGATCGCCTTCACGACCAGATCGTCGGCTCGGGTGTTCCAGTACATGCCCTTTTCGCCGGCCTTGCCGAAGGGGGTTCGGACCCCGTCGACGAAGACGACATCAGCTCGTTCAGCCACGCTGCAGCTCCCTTTCGAATGAGGAATCACCCGATCCTAGGAACGCCGATCGGGCCGACGGAATCGGTTGGCGGTTCCTACGAAGCGTCGTGCGCGGCATCCTCGAGGGATTGTGCCGCCTTCACAAACGTGGCAGCGATTATCTGTGCGGTAGCGGCAACCTGCCACGGTCGTGCGCCGAGCGCCGCGAGCTCGCCGGCCACCGCGTCCGGGGTCGGCTCGGCGGGCGGATGCCACGCGAGCCGGCGCAGGTGGTCGGGCGTCAGGAGGTTCTCGACGGGCATGTCGTGCTGCTCGGCGATCTCGGTCACGGCGGCCTTCGCGAGGCGGAGCCGGGCGTCGGCTTCGGGGTTGCGGGCGGCCCAGGACCGAGGCGGCGGCGGGGCGTCGCTCGGAACGCGCGCGGCGGGCGGCGCGGCGGTCCGCGCCTCCTCGATCGCGGACCACCAGCGATCGATCTCTGACCGGCTCGCGCGGCCATTGAACGCCTTGAGGTCGGCGAGGGCCCGCTTGGACTCCGGCAGCGCCTTCGCGGCGGCGAGGATCGACGCGTCGGGCACGAGGCGGCCGGGCGCGGTGTCGGTCTCGGCGGCGAGGGCGTCGCGGGCGTGCCAGAGGGCGCGCGCGACAGCGAGATTCCGCGGCGAACGCAGCGAGTGGATGCCGCTCAGCCGGCGCCACGGCTCGGTGGCGGGCGGCTTCGCCTCGCGTCGGACCGTGGCGTCGAACTCCTGCCGGGCGATCTCCTCCTTGCCTGCGTCCACGAGCCGCTCCGCGAGCCGGTCGCGGACGTCGACGAGGAGCTCCACGTCGAGCGCGGCGTACCGCAACCACGACTGCGGGAGCGGGCGCGTCGACCAGTCGGCGGCCGAGTGCTCCTTCGCGAGGCGGATGTCGAGCAGTTCCTCGACCACCGAGGCGAGCCCCACCCGCGGCATCCCGAGCAGGCGCGCTGCGAGCTCGGTGTCGAAGATCGCGGCGGGGTCGAGCCCCACCTCGCGCAGGCAGGCGAGGTCCTGGCTCGCGGCGTGGAGCACCCACTCCTCGTCGCGGATCACCGACTGCAGCTCCTCGAAGCCGCCGATCGTCGTCGGGTCGAACAGGAAGGTGCCCGCGTCCCGCCGGAAGAGCTGGATGAGGTACGCGCGCTGCGAATAGCGGAACCCGCTGGCACGCTCGGCATCCACGGCCACCGGGCCCACGCCGCCCGCGATGCGCTCGACGGCCTCGCCGTACGCCTCGCGGGTCTCGATCACGCGGAACTCGTCAGCCACGGTTCCTCCTCCGTCGGGGAAGGGCCGTCACCCCCTCGGTTCGGGGAGGCAGCCCCGCCAGCATGCACAACAACTCACTCCACCCTTCCACATGCGGCGCGGCGTGCTCGTCGAGCGGCGTCCACGACGCGCGGAGCTCGAGCTGTGCGCCGTCGCCCTGGCGGGCGAGCTCGCCGTAGCCGGTGGACAGGATCTTCGTCACGGTCCCCGACGCCGCGACGTATCGGGCGCCGCGAGCATCGAGCGCGTCGACGAGCCACGACCACGCGACATCCGCCAGGAACGGATCGACGCCGATGTCGGTCTCGAGCGGGGCCTGCGTGAAGCACACCACCCGGAACCGGCCGCCCCACGACTCCGGCTCGGACGGGTCGTACAGCAGCACGAACCGGCCCGTGCCGAGGTCGGAGTCCTCGCCGTGCGGACCGGGGGAGACGTCGGCGGCCACGGCGACGGCCCAGGGCGCCAGCGACGAGGGCGCGTCGATCTCCGACACGCGCAGTTCAGGGCGCGGTGCCGCAGCACGCAGCGATTCGAGCGCCGCGGCGAACTCCGGGGGTGGCAACGCCGAGTCGGACACGTGTGCAGACTAGAGTCTGCGACAGGGGGCACGTCGGCGGCACGCCGCGACCGCCCCGGGAGGATCGACCACGCGGCGCGGAACGGGGGAGCGATGTCACGGGTGGATCGAGCGATCGGTCCGGTCACCGCCGTGCTCGGCGGCGTGGCACTCGTCGGCGCGGCCTTCATGGCCGCCGTGACGGCCACCGCGGTCGTGTTCGCCCGCCGGGTCGTCAGCCCCGAACCGCCCCGTGAGGACGACCAGCGCCTCGAGCGCGTCGACCTCGCGGCCGGCGAGGTGGTCCTCACGGCCTCCGACGACGCTCGCATGCGCGGCCGGTACGGCCTCTGGTTCGAGCACGACTCCGGCTACGCCCGCCTCGGCGACGTCATCGACGACGACGGCCACCGCGTGCGCCGCGCCATCGAGTCGGTCGACTTCGGCCGGCTCGACCGCGCCGGTCGGGGGCGCATCAGCGGGTGGTTCCACCTCGGCCCGTGGGAGGTCGCGCAGCGCTACGAGAACGTGGTCGTCGACACCCCGCTCGGTCCCGCACCCGCGTGGTTCGTGCCCGCGACGGATGCCGCCGGCGGGGTCTCCGCGGACTGGGTGATCCAGGTGCACGGCCGCGGCGCGAAGCGGCACGAGGGCCTCCGCGCCGTCCAGCCCGCGCGCGAGGCCGGATGGTCGACGCTGCTCATCTCGTACCGCAACGACGGCGAGGCGCCCGAGAGCGAGGACCGCCGATACGGGCTCGGCGGCACCGAGTGGGAGGACGTGGTCGCCGCCGTGCGATTCGCTGTCCGCCGCGGTGCCCGGCGCATCGTCCTCATGGGCTGGTCGATGGGCGGATCGATCTCGCTGCAGACCGTGTTCCGCTCCGCCGAGGTCCGGGAGCACCTCGTCGGACTCGTCCTCGAGTCGCCCGCGGTCGACTGGGCCGACATCCTCCGCTTCCAGGCGCGGGCCCTGGGCCTGCCCGCCGAGCTCGGCGGGGTCGTGGCCCGGGTGTTGAGCGCCCCCGTCGGCGGCACGCTCACGGGCCTCGCGGCCCCCATCGATCTCGAGGCGCTCGACGCCGTCGCCCGCGCCGACGAACTCGACGTGCCCGTGCTCCTCATGCACAGCGAGGACGACGGGTTCGTGCCCATCGAGGGCTCACGCCGGCTCGCGGCCGTCCGGGCCGACCTCGTCCGGTTCGAGGTGTTCGAGGGCGCGCGGCACACCAAGCTCTGGAACCACGCGCCCGAGCGGTGGACCGGACTCGTCCGCGACTGGCTCGAGGAGCGGTGAGCCGCAGCCGCGGCGCCGCGGCCCGCCGACGCGCGGCTCAGGCGGCCAGGCGCTCCTGCAGTTGGCGCTTCGCCCGCGCGAGCATGCCCGACATGCCGCGAACGCGGAGCGGCGAGACCGCCTCGCCGAGCCCCAGGGACTGCGGGTAGTCGGCCGGGATCGCGAAGACCTGCTCGGGGGTGAGCCCGTCGAGGCCCTGCGCGAGGATCGACGCGAACCCGCGCGTGGTCGGCGCCTCGGCCGGTGCCGTGGCGTGCATGTGCACCAGACCCGCCTCGTCGACCTCGACGAAGATGAACACCGGCGACTGGCACTCCTCGACGCGCTCGAGCAGGTCGGGGTGGTCGCGGTAGCGCTCCGGCAGCTCCGGAAGCTCGTTCGAGAAGTCGAGCAGGAGCGTCAGCCGGTCCTTCACCCCGAGCGCGAGGAAGTCCTCGCGCGTCTCGGCGAGCGCAGCGGGCAGGGTCGTGGCATCCATCGACGACATTCTCGCACCCGGGGATGGGCGCGGGCTCAGCGCCCCGGCACCTCGCCCCGCTCGGTGCCGGTCACGATCGGCACCCGGACGGCGCTGCCCCACTCGGTCCACGAGCCGTCGTAGTTGCGCACCTTGTCGAAGCCGAGCAGGTGCGTGAGCACGAACCACGTGTGGCTCGAGCGCTCGCCGATGCGGCAGTACGCGATGACCTCGTCGCCCTCCTGCAGGCCGACCTCGTCGCGGTAGATCGCGTCGAGCTCCGCACGGCTGCGGAAGGTGCCGTCCTCAGCCGCGGCGCGCGCCCACGGCACCGATGCCGCGGTCGGGATGTGGCCGGCGCGCAGCGCCCCCTCCTCGGGGTAGGCGGGTGCGGTCGTG